>JAGLLQ010000448.1 GCA_023140455.1 Desulfobacteraceae bacterium
TCAAAATTGGTATTATCAGCTACCGAAGCAATCCCCATTGTGGAGGACAAGGTGTTTATGTCAGAAACCTGTCCAGAGCACTTTCAGATTTAGGACATAGCGTAGAGGTCATTTCAGGACCTGGTAACCCTGGACTTTTCCCAGGATCAAAACTTACAATGATCCCTACTCTTGATCTTTATAATCCTGATGATCTTTTCAGAACACCAAGCCGGACTGAACTTAAAGACCCCATCAATTTCATGGAATGGTTTGGAGTCTCAACCATGGGATACCCTGAGCCTTTCACCTTTGGCATGCGTGCGAATCGATACCTTAAAGGCAAACAGGACAAATTTGATATTATACATGATAATCAATGCCTTGCTTTTTCAATGTTGTCAATATCAAAAAATATTCCTCTTGTCTCAACCATACATCATCCAATAACTGTTGACAGAAAAATTGCCATAAGAAGCACAAAATCTTTTTCAAAAAAGCTAAAACACCTGAGATGGTATTCATTTATAATGATGCAGAAGTATGTTGCAAAAAGGCTTAATAAAATAATAACTGTGTCTGAGTTTTCAAAAAAAGACATTTCAAAAGAATTCAAAATCTCTGACAGAAATATTACTCCCATACCCATCGGTATTGATACAGACTTATTTTACCCACTGGATAATGTCAAAAAAGATCCTGACAGATTGATTGTTACAAATAGTGCAGATACTCCTTTAAAAGGACTTTATCAGCTGCTGCAGGCTGTAAAAAAAATTACTGACAAACGAAAAATTAAGCTTGTTGTAATTGGTACCCCTAAAAAGAATGGCGGCATTGAAAAACTGGTAAAGAAACTTAATCTAAAAGATTATGTGACCTTTACCGGGCGCGTTGACCATGCAAGATTTATTCAAGAATATGCAAAGGCAAGTATTGCTGTGGTCCCTTCACTTTATGAAGGTTTTGGCCTTCCTGCCGGTGAAGCAATGGCATGCAAAGTCCCTTTAATATGTACAACCGGCGGAGCATTGCCGGAAGTCACAGGTGATGCTGCAAAGCTTGTACCACCGGGGGATTCCAAAGCTTTAGAAAAAGCTATTTTAGAATTATTAGATGATCCGGCACAGAGAGAAAAACTTGCTGATGCCGGTTACAAAAGAATTCTAAAACAATTTACATGGGAGAATACAGCCATAAAAACTGTTCAGGCATACAGAGATGTAATTGCCAGCCATAATAACCATTGATTGCTCTTTTATGATTGCTTTATGATTACTATAAATTTTAAAAACATCAAAACAGAACCGGGACAAAGAATCCTTGATATGGGGTGTGGTGAAGGAAGACATGTTGCCAGAGCATGTCAGGAAAAAGAAGTTTTCTGCCAGGGCGCAGATTTAAGCTTCACAGATCTTGTTAAAACAAAAGAGAAACTTGAATTTCATGAAAAATTAGATGATTTTAAAAATTCTTCCTGGGGTCTTAACTGTACTGACATTACCAAACTTTCTTTTAAAGACAAAGCATTTGATATAGTTATCTGTTCAGAAGTTCTAGAGCATATTCCCAGCGATGAGAAAGCTGTTAAAGAGCTTTTAAGGGTCTTAAAAAATAATGGCATACTTGCAGTAAGCGTTCCAAGATTTCTCCCGGAAAAACTATGCTGGATGCTTTCAGATGAATATTTAGATGTAAATCAGGGACACATAAGAATCTATAACAAAAACAACCTTATTGCCATGATTGAAAAGAATGGGACTAAACATTTTAAAACCCATTATGCCCACAGTCTGCATTCACCGTTCTGGTGGTTAAAATGCCTTCTTGGATGTAACCGTAAAGATTCTTTTATAATCAATCTATATCACAAACTGCTTGTATGGGATCTTATGAAACAACCAAAGCTGACCAGGATTATTGAAAAGATTTTTGATCCGTTAATCGGTAAAAGTCTGGTTCTTTACTTTATTAAAGACGCTTGAGAACTCCAAGTGTTTTTTCAAATGCATATTTTTTATACCTGCCTGAGTTAAGAGCTTTTTCATAAACAATTCTTGGTGCCTGCCCGCCCTCTTCCGGATTATAAAAAATATCATGAATCACCAGAAAACAATTATGTATAATATGCTTTTCCCATGTATTATAATCTTTTAATGCATCTTCAAGGCTGTGACCTCCATCAATAAATAGCATTGAAAGGGGTGTTGACCACATTTTTCCTGCGATTGCAGATTCAGCAACAATAGGCACAACGACATCATACAAAGATGCTTTTTCTATTGTTTTCTCAAATATAGGAAGGGTATTTATTCGGTTTGTATTTTCATCAAAAAGGTCAGGGTCAAAATACTCCTGCCCGGGCTGTTGTTCTTCTGAGCCTTTATGGTGATCAATAGAAAAAAGAATCCCGTTCTTTTCTTTTGCTGCAAGACCGATAAAATATGCTGATTTTCCGCAATAACTGCCGATTTCAAGTAAAGCTCCTGATTCAGCTGCTTTTAAAGAAGTCTGATAAAGAAGTAATGCTTCATCATCATGCATAAACCCTTTGATATCGGATGCAAATTCAAAATCAATCATCATAGCTTCTGACCAGTACTTCTCTTGGTCTTGATCCATCTGACGGGCCGACAACACCCTCTTTTTCCATCATTTCAATTATCCTTGCTGCCCTGTTATAACCGATACGAAAACGACGCTGTACTCCGGAAATTGATGCCTGCTTTGTTTTTGTTACAAAAGCCAAAGCTTCATCATATTTTTCATCATAATCAACCTGGGTAAAAAGATCAGCTTCTTCGTCATCCTGTATTTTTGTGATCTCTTCAACATATTCAGGTTTTCTCTGGGCCTTTAAAAAATCAGTTATATTTTTTATCTCTTTTTCTGAAACAAATGTTCCCTGAATTCTTACAAGCCTGCCTGTTCCTGGAGGGGCAAATAACATATCACCGTTACCTAAAAGGTTCTCAGAACCATTGGAATCAAGGATAGTTCGTGAATCTATTCTTGAAGACACCTGGAATGAAATCCTAGTTGGAAAATTTGCTTTTATTATACCTGTTAAAACATTTACAGAAGGTCTCTGAGTAGCAAGGATCAAATGCATCCCGGCAGCTCTTGCCATCTGAGCAAGCCTGGTTAAAGCTATTTCCACATCTTTTGAAGCAACCATCATAAGGTCGGCAAACTCATCAACAACAATTACAATATAAGGCAATCTCTCCAAAAATCCGGTGTCCTGCTCATCTCCTTCAGCATTTTTTGCATGTTTGCTTTTTTTATTTTCCCGGTCAACAAATTCATTATACTGATCAATATTTCTTGTTCCAGTTTCAGCTAAAACCTCGTACCGTCTTTCCATTTCCCTGACTGCCCAGTGCAAGGCATTTGTAGCTTTTTTCATGTCCGTAACAACAGGAGAAATAAGATGGGGAATATCATCATAAACTGATAGCTCAATCCGTTTAGGGTCAATCATTATAAATTTAACCTCATCTGGAGATGCCTTGTAAAGAAGACTTGCTATCATTGAATTCAGCCCGACACTCTTACCTGTGCCTGTAGCACCGGCAATAAGAAGATGGGGCATTCTATCCAGATGAGTAACTACAATATTTCCAAGGATATCTTTGCCAAGACCCAATGTAAGTTCAGACTCAGATGTTATAAACTCTTTAGATCCTACAAGTTCTTTTAAAAAAACAGGCTCTTTTACATCATTTGGGATCTCAATTCCTATAACATCTTTCCCGGGAATCGGCGCCACAATTCTAATGCTCATTGCACTTAACGCGAGCGCTAAATCATCTGTCAAAGTAACAATTTTACTTATTTTCACACCTGGTGCAGGCCTGTATTCAAAGGTTGTAAGTACAGGACCCGG
>JAGLLQ010000449.1 GCA_023140455.1 Desulfobacteraceae bacterium
AGCAATCTACTTTTTTCTTTGAGCTTTTCAGTATCAATTTTTTTAATTCTTTGTTTTTTATCCTGCAAAAATGAAAGAGATGGAAGCAAAAATCCCTTATCCTCCCGTATATCATCTCTGATACTCTCAATACTTGAAGAAGATGACCCTGAAACTGATTCCTCTGTATTAAGCTCAGTTATTTTGGGCTCTGATTTTGTAAAATCCTCTTCATACTCTATTACAGGATTTTCTATATATTCACTGTCATCCTTTATAACAGGCATGGCTTCAATTACCGGTAGCATATCCATTGCTTGTTTTTTTTCTTCTTTTTTCTCTTCTCTTCTCTCTTTAGACTTTGCAAAAGTTTCTTTTAATAAAGTCAGGGCTTCATTTAAATCATGTTTAATAACCATAAAAAGATTAAAAAACTTATCTTTTAAAAAAACTAAAAGAGTAAAAAAAGATATCCCTGTTGTAAGGATAAACCCAACAATTAAAAGGAACAGAAGTATAATGACAGTTCCTGCTGTGTTGGTAAATTTAAAAAGAAAATCAGTAAATGAAATTGCAATCACACCGCCTGATGAAAAAGTTGTACCCCAGAGAGCGTATTCTTCTCTGAACAGGCTGAAAAAGCCACCGGTTGAAAGGATTAAAAACAACCCTCCGATAAATGTAAAAACAATTACTTTTCCTGATTTACCTTTAAAATACCAGAAAGCTGAGAGTAGAAGAAGAGAAGGCAGCCAGAAAGAACCAAGTCCAAAAAGAAAAACAAACAACCCTGCAATGTGTGCCCCTAAAAGCCCAAAAAGATTATCAATATTATCAGGCCGTGATAAAGGGTTATTGCAGCATGAAGGATCTGCCGCACTGTATGAGAACAGGCTCAATAAAATTAAAATAAATGCAAATAAAAAAACTATTCCAATAAGTTCTTTTTTCATACTTGATTTTACACCTGGGTAATTACCGGCAGTATCATTGGTTTACGTTTTATTGCAAAACTGAAATATTCTTTTAAGGACTTTGTTAATCTGCTTCTTAAAATTTCCATATTCATACCATCAATCAGACTTTGTCTTAATTCTTCAACTACTTCAAGAATTACACATTGTGCATCATCTACAAGATAGCCGGTTGCTGCATTAAAAACAAAACCCTTTGAAACAAGATCAGGACCTGAAATAATATCACCAGTTTCCTCATCCAATACCATTGAAACAATCACAAGTCCATGCTCAGAAAGCTGATGTCTCTCCTTTAACACACTTCGGCCGACATCTCCAATTCCTTTGCCATCCACAAGAATTTTTCCGACATTAACTCTCCCGGATATCCTTCCGCCCTTTTCATCAAAAACAATAACTCCACCATCCTCAACAACAAAAGACTTCTCCTTGGCTACACCAAGTTTCTCAGCAAGGCGTGCATGTACTACCAGATGACGGTATTCACCATGTACAGGGATAAAATACTCAGGCTTAGTAAGACTGATCATCAGTTTTAATTCTTCTTGGTGTGCATGGCCTGAAGAATGTACTTCTGCAACCTTATTATAAACTACATCTGCGCCGCGCTTATATAAATTATTAATAATATTTGCTATTGCTTTTTCATTACC
>JAGLLQ010000045.1 GCA_023140455.1 Desulfobacteraceae bacterium
ACAAAGCCTTAAAATCATAAGCAGGTGTAGAGGCAGATATGTAGATCAAGGTTGTATCACTTTGGTTTATAATAAAATGCATGTAATTAGAAGGGATATGAATTATATCCCCCTTATCGACAATGCAGTTTTCTTCACCAACGTGCATTTTACCTTGGCCTTGAATGATGATATAGGTCTGTTCAGGTGGATGCTTATGGGGCTTTTGGGAAGCGCCCGGCTCTACCTCAACCCAGGTAATCGACATTTGTGTATTGGGCACATCATCCTGCTGAAGCATAATATGAGAAAGTAAACCATCCCGCTGCCTTTTAGGAACTTCAGATTTATTTAGTTTGTACATTATCTCACCAAGCTTTATTCATTATGTTTATTAAGTTTCAGCACTTCAGGCAGAATTACTGCTTGAGCAGCAATTACATCTTTACCGTTGTATGTGATTGACGGAGAACCATACAGCTTATAGCCATCTCCAATTAGTTTCGAAATCCTTTCACAGAAAGTTGCATCATCTTTTCCTGTGATAAGACGATAATTTAATTTTTTATTCATTACTCCTCCATTGAGTTATAACGAGTAAATACATGGTTATTTGTATTTCAGGGTATTAATAATGTCAAATACAAATTTTATTTGTGCAGGAGCGGCAAATTGCTTTGTCAAATTGATGTTGTACAAGTATTGCCATAATGGTAAACTGTTTTATATTAAAATACAGGCTCGATTTAGGTTGTATATGATCTGTCTATCAGACTGAATTGATAAATCATGTGATAAATTATTATTAAAATTTGGAGTTGATATGAGTAAAATAGTTGCACTTGCTGGAAAAGGCGGTGTTGGTAAAACAACAGTTTCTTCATTGATTATAAGACAATTTGCTAAAAATAGTATTTCACCTGTGCTTGCAGTGGATGCAGACCCCAACAGTAATTTGGGAGAGACCCTGGGACTTGAAGTTGCAAAGACCGTGGGTGATATCAGGGAAGGATATATGAAAGATCCACAGCAGGTTCCTTCTGGTATGGATAAAATCAATTACCTTGAAATGATGATGAATCAGGGATTGATTGAGGAAAAAGACTTTGATCTACTTGTTATGGGAAGGCAGGAAGGGCAGGGATGTTATTGCATGGTTAATAATATCCTGAACAGATTTATTGAAGAGCTTGAAAAGAGTTATAAATACATATTAGTTGATAATGAAGCAGGGATGGAACACTTAAGCCGTCGTACCAGCGGAAGAGTAGATATGCTTATTATGGTTACTGATTATGCATTAAGAGGATTGCGGGCAGTTAAAAGGATTAAAGAAATGCTGCCTGATTTAAAGCTTGATGTAAAAGAGATTGGTCTTGTTGTTAACCGCGCACCTGAAGAACTGAACAAGAAGTTTTTGGAAGAGGTTGAGGAAATCGGTGTGCCAATAATATGTACACTGCCGGAAGATAATACCCTTTTAGATTTTGATATGGAAAGAAAATCATTTATGGATTTACCGGACGATTGTGCATCTGTACAAAAACTTGATGAACTAATGCAGAAAATTATTAAAGCATAGAAAAAGGATAGGATCATGGACAAGCTGGACGCAATTTTTGCACCTGAGTCAATCGCTGTTATCGGGGCATCGACTCAAAAAGGGAAAGTAGGGCATGATATTTTTGCGAATATTCTTTTTGGCGGGTTCAAAGGAACTTTGTATCCTGTTAATCCTAAAGCAAAATCTATTGAAAGCGTAAAATGTTATGCTGATGTGTCGCAAATCCCTGATCCTGTTGATCTGGGGATGATTATTCTTCCACCAGAGCGATCACTCCAGGCAGTTAAGGGCTGTATTGAAAAAGGTGTTAAGGGCATTGTCATTGTTTCTGCCGGATTTAAAGAAGTTGGAGGGCAGGGCCTTGAGATAGAAAATGAAATAGCAAAAGTATGTAAAGAGGCTGATGTAAGGCTTGTGGGCCCAAATTGCCTTGGTGTAATAAATCCTTCTCCTGATGTTTCTTTAAATGCAAGTTTTTCAAGTAGAATGCCCAAGGCTGGTAATGTTTCTTTTATTTCTCAAAGTGGTGCGCTCTGTACAGCTGTGCTTGATTTCGCAGCTGCAAAAGGATTTGGATTTTCAAAGTTTATTTCCATAGGGAATAAAGCAGATGTGGATGAGCTTGA
>JAGLLQ010000450.1 GCA_023140455.1 Desulfobacteraceae bacterium
AAAAAAGAATCTTCAGATATTTTCAATGCTTTTTTAATTATTGATATCTCATATTCATCTTTTTTAAGTCGTAAGTTTTTAAGAAGATTGTTGTCTGAGCCTATTTCAATATCAAGTTTATATTCTGCTATCTCTTTTAGTATTGTTTCATAAGTTTTAAATGTGAGCCTTTCAGATTCAAATCCAACTTTTGAAGCATTAATTGAATTAAGAATATCAGGGAGCTCTTTAGTAAAACTTTTTTCATAACAGATCACTGAAAACAGAGGAGCTTCTTTTTCAGCCTGGGTATTATATCTTGAATCGCATGCAAGAATAAGGTCATTTTCTGTAATTACTAAAACGCCTGCAGTTTCATCATATCTTCCGTCAATGCCTGTGTAACCGCTCAAATAAAGGCGATTTTCATCGGAAAGTATTATAATTGTATCGAGATCTGTTTTTGCAATTTCTTTCCTGAGAGTTGCTATTCTTTTTTCAAAAATTTGGTTGTTCAACTTTTTCTCCTTCAATAGTAAAAAATATTTTTTAATTATTCTGATTTGCTGTTATTGGAATATTTCAGAGATACATCTGAATCCAATTGTATTAGATGTAAAGCCAGGCTTTAATAAAGATCTTGAGCTGATTGTAAGATCATCTTTTGCATTCCAGCCCCCACCTTTTGCAACATTATATTTCTGTTCCCTTTTTATTTTTATTGGTGGTTTTTCAATGTTTGATGTCCATTCCATTATATTTCCAAGTAAGTCAGAAATTTTAAATTCATTATCATACTCTGCATAATAGTCAACTACTGTTGTGCCACCCATGCCATTTTTGTCAATATTGCAGGCATTATCTTTCCAAGTGTTACCCCATGGGTATTTGTACCCAAGATCTGTTCTGGCTGCTGCTTCCCATTCTGTTTCTGTAGGAAGTCTTCTTCCTATCCATGATGCAAATGCAAAAGCATCATCAACACTTATCTGCACAACAGGATGATATTTTTTGCCATGAATGGATGATTCAGGACCTTCAGGTTGATACCAGAAAGCATTCTCAATCATGTTTGAGCCTGCATTTTTTTTCCATACAGATGTTTTCCCTTTTTTCTTAAATTTTCCAAAGAATACATTCCCAAATCCTGCTTTTTCAGCTGTTGTTATATATCCTGTTTCTTCAACAAAAGCTTCAAAAAGTGAATTTGTTATTGGAAATTTCCCAATATATACTTCTGGCATATCAAATTTCTGGAGTTCAAGGCTCGATTTCAGGGTTTTTTTTGTTCCGATTGTATATTCTCCAGCCGGGACTGTAACATAAGCATTGTATTGTTTATCTGCTTCAGAAAGTTTGTCGTCAAATTGTTCAGCAAGTTTCTTTTTTTCGTTGAATTCTTCAAGTGCTTTTAATTCTTCTTCAGTAAGTCCATCTACCTGTTGTAGTTCTTCGTCTTCATCAATCTCAATTTCTTCACTATCTTCATCATAATCATCGATTTCTTCTAACTCTTCATCTTCATCAAGCTCAAGCTCCTCTATGTCATCATCAATGGAATCAATTTCTTCGAGTTCTTCCTCCTCATAATCATCATCTTCGTCCAGCTCAACTTCCTCAATATCCTCATCTTCAATATCAT
>JAGLLQ010000451.1 GCA_023140455.1 Desulfobacteraceae bacterium
CGCCTTTGGCAGTCAGCATTATTACCGGCACCTGATTATTCTTTAACCGTATCTTGCGCAAAACATCAAACCCACTTTTTTCCGGCATCATGATATCTAACAGCAAAAGGTCAATATCATGCAATTTAAACAATTTAAGCGCCTCAAGCCCGTTTTTTGCTTCTAAAACCTGATAACCTTCACTCTCAAGAGTATCTACAAGACCCATGCGGATATCAGGGTCATCTTCAACAACCAGAATTCTATTTGGATTCATTTTTTGGCATCCTGTTTTGGTGTCCTGTTTTTGGTATCTTTGCAATAAAGCAACTTCCACCGCCTGGTACTGCTTCAAATATAAGATCACCGCCAAGATCTCTTAAAATCTGTCTGGCAATACTTAATCCCAAACCAGAGCCGGGAAAAATTGCAGTCAATGAATTGTCTATTCTGTAAAACTTTTCAAAGATTGCCTTTTGATGTTTTTGTAAAATTCCGGCCCCATGGTCACTGATTTTAAGTAAAATAAAATCTTTAGAGTCATGCTCAAGAGCAAACGAAATAAATTTGCCTTGTTTTGCATATTTCAAAGCATTATCTATAAGGTTTAAAATCACCTGTTCTATGGCATCAGTGTCAGATATGACCTTATAAGTATCATTATCAATATCAGTTATTATTTCAAAACCTGCTTTTTTTATTCTGATATTATGGGCATCAATGATTCTGATCATTAAATTTCTTAAGTCAGCTTCAGTTTTGTTGTATATCTTTTTACCCTGTTCCAGCTTGCCAAAATCCAGAATATTGTTGATCAATCTGGTTAAACGCTGACTCTGGGCAACCATAACTTCAAGATAATGTTTTGTTTTTTCCCTGGATACAGATCTTCCAGTAAGCATAAGTTCTGCATACATTCTAATGCTTGTAAGAGGCGTTTTAAGTTCATGGGAGACTGATGACACAAAAGAAGTTTTCTGCATGGCATCTTTCATGTGCTTGCGTGTTTGAGAAGTTATAAGCAGACCTCCTGAGATTATTGCTGCCATAAAAATAAAAAGAAGCAGGACCGACACATATAAGAATCCTTTCCCGGGTGTATAATTTTCTCGATCGAAATATATACATACCTGCCAGTGTGGTAAAAGGCTGGACAAGGAAGTTGATATGTCACAAGTCTGCATATCCTCTATTGCAATATCACCTGACAGATGCACTATCTGCTTTCGGCTGTCAAGAATGGCAAAAGAAATCCCTTCTTCCTTGATCTGGGGCAAATCCACAATTAAACGCGATAAAAGGCTTACAAGCTCCAGCTCAATACCATAGACAGGTCCGTGCTCTGTTTTCTTTACCCATCCCAATATATAAAGCTGATCCTGGGCAAACCAGGGAATCCATTCGGATCGGGGTACAGATACATTCTTTCCAGACTCTGTATTTTGCACGCTGTTCTTGGCTGGCATTGCTATTTTGCCTTTGGCAAGATCATAAAGGGATTCTTTGGAAGATTGATATTGTGATGGCTCCTCAATCTTTTCTGTTTGTATATTTACAGCAAATTCTTTGTCACCTGTGAAAAAGGAATTAAACCGGTTAACAAACTGCCTTTCTTCATAAGTTGCGGCCATGCCTTTGACAGGATACTTAAGCAGAGATTGTTTCTCCCATATAAAAACATTTCGAATAAGAGGATTGGTTTCTTCCCAGAATAGAAGAGTAGATTCAATTTTATCAGGATCAATGTCAAGAAGTGCCTTTGACAAACTTTCTTCAACTTCTTTTACTGTTAAATGAATGCTCTGGGCAATTATTTGAGCTCGTTCATTAAGTGATATTATGGTTGAGCGGTTGATACGCTCCTGCTCATGGAGCAGGAGCTTTAATGCAACTATACTTATTAT
>JAGLLQ010000452.1 GCA_023140455.1 Desulfobacteraceae bacterium
TTTTAAAAAACAAAAAAATAATAAGGGAATGCTCCGGAAAAGACAACCGGACTCAGGCATTAGCCGGCCAGGCAATTTAATAATTATCGTGATTATCCAGTATTAAATTTAATATCACTGAATACTTGCACTTGGCAATTTAGCTGATACCTATGCTTATCAAGTGACACTAATGCTATGGGATGGGACCAGTTTATGTATTTGTTTCAGCGGCTAATGCCTGGATCTGATTGTCTTTCTTTGAACATTTGCTTGTTATTTTTGGCCATGCCCAAAAATGTTCAAGCCGTGAAAAGAAAGACAATCAGACCCAGGCATGGGTTAGGTCAATATAATATATAAGGCAGAGTTTGTAGCGAGACACTTTATGAGACATTAGACGAGACATAATTGTCATTATATCAATATCCCCGCACCTGTAATGAATGATGAATGTTCGCTTAAGTTGCATTATTCCTGGCTTTGGCCATTGAAAGTTTGGTCTGGCATGGTTCATGCTATTTAGTTTACAGAGATAGTAAGTTTTAGATTGTTTGAAAAATAAATTTGAACTGATTTAGGAGAGAAGAACATGAAAAAAGTTTTAATAGCATACAGTAGCAGAAAAGGGACCACTGAAAAAATGGCCAATTTTTTAGCAGAGGGTGTTCGCATAGCAGGCAATGAAGCCACAGTTGCTAAAATATCATCTCTGAAAAAAGCAGAGGACTTATCTGGATTTGATGGTTACCTTTTTGGTTGTCCAACATATCATAAAGATATGACAGGCGGGATGAAACAATTTCTTTTTATTGCTGAGAGTGCACAACTAACAGGAAAAATAGGAGGTGCTTTTGGATCTCACACACATAGTGGAGAATCCGCCCCAATGATTTTTGACACCATGCAGTATGTATGCAAAATGGATATGGTGGACTTGGGACCATTAAATTTGACTGAGACAGTAGCGAACACAGATGATGGTATGCATGCGTGCCATGACTATGCAAAGAATTTGTCCAAAAAGTTTGAATAATGAGTAAGTAAATAATTCACATCTTATATTCATAACCCAGAGATTGTTTTATACAACTCTGGGTGGATGTGTTTCCTGATGTTTGCGCTGTTGTTTTGTAAATATTAATAAAATTGGGAAAAAGAAAAAACCAAGGCATATAAGCCAGACTTTCATCATTTGATTTGTCAGATCTGCTAATTTGTCTAATTCATTTTTAGAAAAAATGTGAACAGCAATAGGCTTTTCCCATTTTTCATTATTAATTGAGCTTATTTTTCCTGTATAATTAATAAGCACAGGGTATGCTAATTTAAAATGCAAAGCCCCTTTTATTGTATGACCCTCAAGTTTTTTATTGTCAGGTACAGGTATGGCAAGTCTAATTCTAAACCTTTGCATGTGTTCAACGGAAGCTGTATTTTGATTCCAGGTTCCGGGTTTGTCTTCACCTTCCCATATTTGTAAAGTGCTGTTTTCAGGTATGAATTTAACATTGGTCAACGAATAGAGTTCACCAAGTGATTTTTTGTTTTCTTTGAATTGAAAATTAATCATATGCCCAACACCTAATTTTTGCCCTCTAAAATTCTTTGTTTTATCACCAAGTATTTCATAGTATTGTTTAAGTGGAGCAGGGTAAATCAATGCACAGATATTCTCATGGCGCAAGACAAGAGTAAGAACAAATAAAATTATTAAAATTATAGTAATTTTATTTGGTTTGGATATTGCTGTTTTCAACTCTTCTAACTCCATAATATCTCCTTTTATTAACCCCTTAACTTTACTCCTAAAATTTTGTAGAGGCTATAATAGCATTTATTATAAGATATAAGAATGTTTATTTGCAGTTTGCTTTCTCCAAAGTTTTAATTCCACTTGATAATAATTAACATTCAGACTATCAATAACTTAAATAATTTGCCATTTTGAATTATTGATTGTTATAAAAATCAGGCAGGATATAAAATGATTTATCGTATTGGTGCAGATTTGATTGTTCTGATTCATTTCGCATTTATTATTTTTGTTGTAGCAGGGGGCTTTTTAGTTATTAAATGGCACAGAGTTTCTCTGTTTCACATTCCGGCAGCAGTATGGGGAGTGCTGGTTGAATTTACCGGTTGGATATGTCCGCTTACACCACTTGAGAATGAGCTTCGTTTTGCTGGAGGTGGAACAGGGTTTAGCGGCGGTTTTATTGAGAGATATATTGTTTCTTTAATTTATCCTGAAGAGTTGACCAGTGGGATTCAATTCCTGCTTGGTACTATAGTAGTTGTTATCAATATTTCAATTTATGGATATTTGTTGTGGCAGCATAAAAAAAAGCAGTCAAAGCATTAAATATCAATCCATTTTGATTTGTTTCTGCCATCTGATTTTGCTTTATACAAAGCATTATCAGCACTTCTGATGAGCAAATCATAAGATTTTTTAATAGTTGGGGTCGTTGAGGCACATCCAAGACTGATAGTCACCTTGTTATAAGTTGGAGAAAAATCATGGGGGATATTGAGTTTTTCTATGTTGAGTCGCAGCAGTTCTGCAAATTCAATTGCATTTTCAATAGTAGTATTAGGAAGTACGCTGGCAAATTCTTCCCCCCCATAGCGTGCAACAAAGTCAGCAGGTCTTCTTGCTGTCATACTAAGGTCATTGGCAACTTTTTTCAGGCATTCATCGCCAGTACCATGACCATAGTTGTCATTGAATAATTTAAAATAATCAATATCAATCATAATAAGTGATAAAGGATATGAATCTCTTACAGCACGTTTCCATTCAATATTAAGATAATCATCAAATTTTCTTCTGTTTGGAATACCTGTTAAACCATCCAGAGTTGAAAGATCCTCTAAAATATCACGATGCTTCTTAAGTTCTAAGTGTGTTTTCACTCTGGCTTTTACAATGGGGAGGCTAAAAGGTTTAGTAATATAATCAACAGCCCCGTAGTCAAGTCCTTTTGTCTCATCCTCTTCCTGATTTTTTGCTGTAATAAAAATAATAGGTATTTTTTCTGTTCTATGGTTATTTTTAAGTCGTTTACATACTTCATAACCATCAATCCCAGGCATGATAATATCAAGCAAAATAAGGTCAGGCTGGTCTTCAGAAGCTGCAATTTCAATGGCTTTTTCGCCGGATATGGCCATTTTGATCTGATAATCATTTTTTAGGGCTTCACCCAAAACCCTGATATTGGTAGGTTGATCGTCAACTACAAGGATGGTAGAACGTGTTGAATAATTAACCATCTTACATCTCTTTTAAAGTGATATTAAAAACTTCTGCTATCCTGAATAGCACAATTTTTGCTTCATCAAAATCAAAATTATTGATTGCCTTATCTAAAATCATAATTTCGTCATCGGGAATTCTTTTTTGTATTAAATTTTTCACAACATTAAATATATCCAGTGCTTCTATATCATTTTCTAAAATTTTCTCATACAAACGATTAATTTTTTCCGAAATATCTTCTGGGTCAAATTCTGAGTCAAAATTATTCTTTTGTTTAGCGCTGGAATTATTTAAAAGTTCATAGATCTTATTAAGGGTGTTTGAGGCTTCAAGAAAAGCTCCCTCATAATTATTTAACATGGTCCTATCAGCCTTTGCATTTTTTTCAATATCGATCTCAAGCTCTGCTGATAATTTGTAAAGAGCTGACAATGAAAGGTTGCCTGCAATTCCTTTTATGCCGTGAAGGTAATTCAGGACATCTTTAATTCTGTTTCCTTCTATCATAGTGCTTATTTTTTCAATAGAATTTTTATAATTATTAATAAAATCTGCTAAGAGTTTAATATAAATCTCTGTATCTCCTCTGAATCGCGATATCCCTGATTTAATATCAATGCCGGGCATAAAGTCAGGTAGATTAATTGGCAGCGCTTTTTTTGCTTGTCTTTTCTCAGTTTTAATTTTTTTTGGATCTATTGAATCATTCTTATTTTGGGCTCCAAACTTAATTAGCTTTGAATAAAGCAGATCAGAATCAATAGGCTTTGATATATAATCATTCATTCCTGCATTAATACATTTCTCTTTATCTCCAGCCATTGCATGAGCTGTCATTGCAATGACAGGGAGGTCATGTAGTTTTAGTTTATTTCTGATTGCATTGGTTGCAGAGTATCCATCCATTTCAGGCATCTGGATATCCATTAGTATGGCGTCAAAAACAGTAGTTTCAGCCAACTCAACGGCCTCTTTACCATTGTTGGCGATGGTCACC
>JAGLLQ010000453.1 GCA_023140455.1 Desulfobacteraceae bacterium
TCTTGATGAATCACAGGATAACCACCATATTATGGAAAGGGTTGATACTGATTATTCTCCAAGAGCAGTTTTAGGAATAAAACCCTATGATGCCAAAGCTTTTAAAATCCTGGAACTTAATTTTGATACAGAAGAATACAAGGACCCGTACTTCTGTGATGCAATGGCAGCCACAACACTGATAGGCCTTGCTGTTAACAATCCAGGCCAGTTTGATTTTTCAACTTCAGTTGATACAGGTCCCTTTGATGAGACAGGTCTTGATATCCTGCTTGTAGATACAGGCAATGAATATCTTGCAAAAGTATTAACAGATAAGGGCGATGCTTTTCTTTCAAAATGTGGTTTTGACAAACAAGCAGATGAGAAAGATTCTTTAGAAATTATTGACAAATTAAAAGAAAATGCTGAAAAAAAGATAGCCTCAAAAATATCCCATGGCAACTTAAAAGGGAAAACCATTCTTGAGCTTTATAATGCTCCATTCTGGGAGGATATAGCTTTTTCATGTATTAACTGCGGAACCTGCACCTATGTCTGCCCTACCTGCTGGTGCTTTGATATCCAGGATGAAACAAAGGACAAATCCTGCACCAGGTATAAAAACTGGGATACTTGCATGTCAAGGCTTTTCACAGAACATGCTACAGGACACAACCCAAGAGGTGAAAAGGTCCAAAGGTTCAGGCAAAGATTTATGCACAAGTTAAAATACTTTCCTGACAAATATGATCAGGGTCTCATGTGTGTGGGCTGTGGAAGATGTGTAAAACATTGCCCTGCAAATATTGACATTCGTGAAATATGTGAACAAATGAATTCCTAGGAGGAAAAATGGAAAACCCTTATAGACCCTATCCGGTTCGCATTGATGATATTGAAATTGCAACAGAGGATAAATCTTTAAAAACATTTAAGTTTGTATTTTTAAACAAAGAAGATGAAGAAAAATTTTCATATCAGGCCGGACAATTTGCTGAGTTATCAATTCCGGGGATTGGAGAAATCCCTATTGGTATAGCATCCTCTCCCGTTGAAAAAGGTTTTGTAAAATTCACAGTTTTTAAAACAGGAGTCGTAACTGCCCATCTGCATAATATGCAGGTTGGAGATATCATGGGAATCAGAGGGCCGCTTGGTAACTGGTATCCCTGGGAAACACTTGAGAATAAGAATGTTCTTATAATTGGCGGTGGTTTTGCGTTTACCACGCTCCGCTCATCTATCATATATATGTTAGATCCAGCAAACAGAGCAAAGTTCAAAAATATTGATGTTGTTTATGGTGCAAGATCTCCTGGAATGCTTCTTTATAGAGATGAACTTTATGAATGGGAAAAAAGAGATGATATTAACATGCACATAACTGTTGATGGCACTGATGACCCTGACTGGAATTATCATGTTGGCTTTGTCCCTACAATTACTGAAGAATGTGCACCAAAAGCTGATAAAGATACATATGCTATTGTTTGCGGTCCACCTATTATGATCAAATTTACGCAACCGGTTTTAGAGAAACTCGGATATACTGATGAACAAATCATCATGTCTCTTGAAAATCGAATGAAATGCGGCATAGGAATGTGTGGAAGATGTAATATAGGTAAAGAACTTGTATGCAAGGATGGCCCTGTTTTTTCTTTGAAAGAAATAAACCTGACTCCCAAGGAATATTAAGATAAATTCACAAAAAAATAGCCGAAAGAATCAAACTTTATATTGACAATACACCAACCATAGTTTATGGTAAAAAATTATTTAGAAATAAATATATAAGACAGACAGTCTTAATAATGATAGGAAACTTATTTTTTAACAGGAGGAATTTTTAAATGGCAACAGTAGAAATGAATGGGGCATCATTCGAAATAGATGAAGACGGATTCTTACTTGATTATGGTTCTTTTAATGAAAACTGGATAGAATATGTAAGAGGCCAGGA
Source organism: Desulfobacteraceae bacterium (assembly GCA_023140455.1). Next base: position 1,946 of record JAGLLQ010000453.1, read on the forward strand.
AGGTATTGACGAACTTAATGAAGAGCATACAAAAGTAATTGCTGTACTTCAAGACTATTACGAAAAAAATGGTATTGCTCCTATGGTACGAGTTCTTTCAAAACTTACTAAATTCAAATTAAAACATATTTATGAATTGTTCCCATCAGGACCTGGAAAAGGCGCTTGTAAAATGGCCGGCCTTCCAAAACCAACTGGATGTGTATAATTAATATCATCCTTGGGAATTAAAAATCTTAAGCTCTGTAATCTAATATTATTTTAGTAATTACAGAGCTTTTTTTTTGTGTTAATTATTAATTTTGTATATCATATAATTTTCTACACTAATTGATGGGTTAATTATGTATTCCTTAGATGAAACTGACAGACAAATACTAAACAGAATTCAGTCAAACTTTCCAATTGATAGAGAACCCTTCTCTAAAATAGCAAGCGATCTTAATCTTGCTCCTGATATTGTAATTGAAAAAATTCAAAAAATGAAAGAGAACAATATCATAAGACGTATTGGCGGTAATTTCAGCCCGGATAAAATTGGATATAAAAGTACCCTGTGTGCTGCTAAAGTTCCTGATGAAGGGATCGAATCATTTACAAAAGTTGTTAACTCATACTCAGGAGTTACACACAATTATGTAAGGGAACATGAATATAATATCTGGTTTACCTTTATTGCTCAGTCCAATGAAATAATTAAGGAATCTTTAAAAGAAATATCATTAAAAACCGGGATTAATGGAATATTAAACCTGCCTGCTACAAATCTTTTTAAAATAAGTGCTAAATTCAAGGTATAATTAATAAGGTATGAAAGATATAACAATCGCACTTGCAGTTCAGAACTCAGTTTGCGGTATGTTTGAAGATAATCTTTTAAAATGTATTAAACTAACAGATATGGCGGCTGAACAAGGCGCATCAATAGTTCTTTTCCCTGAAATGAATCTTACCGGCTATACTTCCAGGGAAAAACTATTATCCATTGCAGTCCCTTTGTCAGAGGAACTTGTTGCCACGCTGCAAAATATTTCCATTGAAAAATCCATTACAATTGTTGCAGGATTGGCACATAAGGAACTGAATAATAAAATCTATGCATCTCATTTTGCCATAATGCCTGATAAATCTTTTTTTATTTATAAAAAAATCCATCCTGCACCTCCTGAAAAACAAGCAATATCCCAGGGAGAAAAAATTGAAATATCTCAGCTTAGATCAAAAAAATTAAAATTCGGAATTCAGCTTTGCTATGATGCTCACTTTCCACAGCTTTCTACATCTATGGCAGTCAAAGGTGCCGACCTGATCATGATACCGCATGCTTCACCCAGAGGAACAAGTGAAGAGAAATATCAATCCTGGATGAGGCATTTAAAAGCAAGAGCCTTTGACAATGGAATTTTTATTGCGGCCTGCAATCAGACAGGGGAAAATGGAAATGGTTTATCCTTCCCCGGAGTTGCTGTAGTAATTGGACCTGATGGAAAGGTTATTTCAAAATATACTGATAACAAAGAAGGCTTATTGGTTTCAAAATTATCTGGAAAAGATCTTAATAATATCCGCAACCATAAAATGAAGTATTTCTTACCTAACCGGAGAGATGATATTTATTGTTAGAAAATAAAAATCTGTTATCTTTTTATTTTCTCTTGCCTTTGTTGAACATATCCATTTTTTAAAGCTGTATAGGGATCAATAGCAGCTTTTTTCAAATTACCATAATCACCAACCCTGTAGGAAGTAGAATTGATGGAATATAAAACTTTTGACCCGATTACTGCTTCTGGTGAGTTTAAGTAATTTACAGGATATAATAAAGAATCGCCTGCCATCCCGATTGAATCTCTTAATGTTGAAGGTCCGAGAAAAGGCCAGACAATATAAATGCCATTGCCAATTGAATATTTTCCAAGAGTCTGCCCAAAATCTTCATCATTAATATGTAAATTACAATCATTCTGGGCAACTTGAGCAAGGCCTAACACACCAACAGTCGAATTTATAAAAAATATTTTGACCTCAGTGCCCGCATCTTTAATCTCTCCCTGCAAAAGATTATTTACAAATCTTATAGGGAACATAAGATTTGTAAAAAAGTTACCTACACAATTACGAATTCTTTCGTGGACAACAAATTTATATCCATTTGCTGCGGGTTCTACAATCCAGGTATACATTTTGTCATTAAATTTAAAAACTGCATAATTACCCCAATACAGAGGGTCAGCAACCCGGGTTTCTTCATTTTTCTCTTCATACTCACCCATTAATTCTGAAAATTCTTCATCCTCAGCTGAGATAACAATTGAAGGAATGGCCACAAATGAAAAACAGCAGACAATCACTACTAAAAAAGTAAATATAAAATTTTTAGAACTTTTCATTTTTCTACCTTTGCTTTCAATTCATTAATTATTATTTCAGGAGCAATCATGCTCTTTGCTCTATATGTATCTCTATAATTTGCTGCAAGGCTCACTCCCTCAATTAATATGTCATAAATCTTCCACTCATTCGGTTTTTTTTGAATCATTCTATAGTCAACCGGTATCTCATAATCACCATTATGAAATATAGTGTATACATCTGAGCGGTTGTTTGATTTTGTTTTTAAATCAATGGCTTTTATGTAATCTACTCTGATACCGCTTAAACTTTCACCTAGGATTTTGCTAAGATAAACATTTATTATAAGCTTGGCAAAATACTTTGAAAAGTTATTTCTCTGACCAGTAGAGAACCTTTTCCAGTTTCTCCCTAAAGCAAGCATTGATATTAATTTAAAATCAAAACTGGAATTTAATTTGTCGTATACCTGATCCTGTTGTTCCTTCTCTGTCATATTTTTAAATGAAGAACTTTGAAGGATAGTAACTATTTCATCAAAATTCTTTTGCAGGCAACTCATGGAAGAAGTCTCAGCAAAACATGTCAGAGATGAAAAAACAAATACTGATAAATATAATGATATTAAACATATTCTCCAGATTTTCATTTTTGATTTCCCTTATTATTCTTTTTTATCATTAAAAATAAATTTTCTTACTAAAGATTCCAGATCAACAGATGACTCTGTATTATAGATAACACCATCCGGTTCAAGAATAATTTCAGAGCCGCCCGGAGACAATTCAATATACTTATCTCCAATAATCCCTGTAGTTTTTACTGATGCAATAACATCGTCTGATAACTCAATATTTTTCTTTATGGAAAGCTCAACTTTTGCAAGTACTCTCTCAAAATCTAATGATATTGAACCAACTTCACCGATTTCAACCCCTGCCATCTCAATATTTGCTCCACTGCTTAAACCTGAAACAGAAGTAAAATATGCATAAACAGAATATTTGTCATTATTAAGAAGTTTGAACTCACCAAGTATAAATATAAGATAGACTGAGCACATAAAGCCGATAACTACAAAAATACCTACATAAAATTCTGTTTTCATATTTTTCATTTATCTACCCTTATCTTATTTGTATAATTATCTTATTTATTCATTGCCGGCAATAAATGATTTAACCGTAACATCATCTGATTCTAACAGCATTTCCTGGCTGCCTTCGAATAGGATTCTCCCGCTGTCCAGCATAGCAATTCTCTGGGCAATAAAAAAAATTTCAGGAATCTCATGACTTACAATAATTGCTGTAAATCCAAACTTTGCCTGATATTCTTTAATCATAATATGTACATTTGTTTTCCTTACAGGGTCAAGCCCTGTTGTAGGTTCATCAAAAAGAACAATATCAGGATCAATCACTAATGCTCTTGCAAGTGCCACCCTTTTTTGCATGCCACCTGAAACCCGGGAAGGAAATTCTTCTTCTGTTCCTTCAATTTCAAGTTGACTCATCCTCAATTTTACTTTCTCTTTTATTTTATCCTTTGAAAATGAAAAATTTTCAACAAGCGGCAATGCAATATTATCAAAAATATTCAAAGAATCAAAAAGAGCATTACCTTGAAACATATAACTGAGTTTGTTTTTAAATATCTTTTTCTCTTTTTTATTTAGTTGTGAAAGATCTTTACCGGATATAAGAATCTTACCTGAATCCTGGGACATGAGTCCGATTATATGTTTTAAAAGAACTGATTTCCCGCACCCGCTTTTGCCTATGATAGCAATAATTTCACCCTTATATATAGAGAGATTAACACCCTTCAGCACCTGTTTTTCATCAAAGCTCTTTTTCACATCAACAAATTGTATAAAAGGTTCAGTCATGACATCAATTCTACATAAGAAAATAAGTTATAATATAATCAAAAACCAGAACTAGAACACAGGAAGTGACAACTGCATTTGTGGTGGAAAGACTCACACCTCTGGCACCATATTCACCTTTGTTGTTTATATGTGTATAATACCCCTGATAGCAGCATATGGTTGTAACTATAGCCCCAAAAATAAAGGCTTTGACAAAGCCTTCTGTAACATCCTCCATGACAACACTCTGGATAACTCTTTGTGCATAGATACCTTTATTTGCATTTGTCATCAATGCACCGGATAAATACCCTCCAAAAATTCCTACTGCATCAAACAATGCTGTAAGTAAGGGAAAACTAATTAAAGCAGCCACTATTCGGGGGCTGAATAAAAATCTTATCGGATTTATATCCATTGTTTCAAGGGCATCTATTTGCTCGGATATACGCATCACGCCGATTTCTGCAGCAATTGCAGACCCGGCTCTTGCAGTTATCATAAAAGCTGCAAGCACAGGACCTAATTCACGAATTAAACTTAATGCTACAACAGAGCCAAGTGCCCCTTCTGAGCCAAACTTAGAAAGGGTATAATATCCCTGCAGCCCAAGAACCATACCTGTAAAAAGTCCTGTAAGAATAATCACAAGCATGGATTTAGCACCTATAAACCAAATATGCTCGATTGTTTTATTAAATTGGAAAGGTGGCAAAAATATATTAACAATCCCTGAAACAAGGAATATAATAATTCGACCAACACTTTCAATAAAGTGTATTGAAAAAGACCCGATACTTTCCAAATATTCTCTTACCATGATTTTTTTATACTTAGTTTTACAGAAAAATTCAAGTTCTGATTAATCATTTGCGGACGGTTGTGGATTGCGGCTCAAATTCAGCATAACTAAAGAACCTTATAAAAGATAAATTTTCCCTGCCCTGCACCTCTACATTCTATACTGAACTAATATTATTACAATCATCCAACTTTAAATATACTTATGAAAATTAAAAAAGATACAGAATACATCACAGCTGTTGAGAGTGGCGCTTCTTGCTGCCCGAGGGCATTTGTCTTGTTATGTGTTTTTCTTGGAACTAAAAGTTATTGGTAGCTAAGGTTCTCGATTCACATTAAGTTAAAAAATATCTGGTCTTGCGTAATGCCCTACCACATCAAAATCGATTTTTGCTTTTGTAATTTCACATAGATCCAAATCTGCATACAAAATCTCTTCTTTATCCCAAAGTGGTCCAGCAATAACTTCACCAGAAGGAGCAATGATTACATCCAAGAACGAAACAGCGTCCTTCATAGGCAATATGACGCATTGTAGCTTGCCAAGTTTCACACGAATCATTTGAAAAGGGCCGCATGAGGTCACCAAATTTATTCTAGGACTTTTGCATTGTTAATGTTTTAGAAAAGGAAAAATAATTTTTTCCTAAAAAAATTTTATTGCCTCTCGACAAGACGACGACTCATATGTGTTAAACCATTTCATATTGTTAACAGCTTTTCCTCACTTGTCAAAATCTCCGTTAGCGGAGCTCCCCAATACTTGACTTCAATGTTAAGTTTTTCTAAAGTTTCCGTAACTCCTAATTGATCTGCACAAGCCTTGCATGCCGTTATATGAACGCCTGCTTCTAATGCTTCCTTAACCATTTTTTGAATATTGTCATCTTCACTCACCAATTTAGTAGGTGCGCCCCAGATAATAAGTGTGACTTTTTCCCACCAACCATGAATAAGAGAATTAACAGTATACATAAATACCATTTTTTCTGCAGTAATCGGATTATCATTAGTCCACAATACATAGAGATGTGTTTTTTTACTCATCAATTACCTCTCTTTAAATTTTAGGTTTAACGTCGCAAATCAGCCGCGCGGCTTTTTGCGGCCCGCTGAAAGAACATGGCTATGCATCTTCGGGCGAACCCTTTTCATACTGAGGAACATCGTTTGGAATAGTTTCCCACGATGCTTTTGATCCTACAAATATGTGCCTGGATAATGATATTTCAGGATCACCATCCACACATCCTAAAGTTACTCCATGAATTTTACCGTTATATGTGCCACAGAGTGTAGAGCCGCAAATGCTACAGAATAATAGCCCATCTCCTTTTTTTGATTCATATTTCGTTAATAGATTTTTACCAGAAATCCATGAGAATTTTTCGAAATCGACCAGCGCATATGCTGAAGCTTGAGAGCTAAATGCCTTTCTACATTCTGGGCAATGACACGAACGTGCGTCATGTAAGTTACCATCAATTTCGTATGTAATTGAACCACAAAAACATGAGCCCGATATTGTCATTTTTCTATTTCCTTTTCCCTTGCATAACTCTTCCAGGCTCCATTACTAATAATGAATCTTCTTCATAAAAGCTTAATACAGCTTCTTTATCTTTATTATTTACTGCCAAGTCTAGTTCTTTTACTGCATCATCTAAAGATTGCATGAATTCTCTTTTATCGCCTAACAAGCCCTTATACGGTTCCGCATATCATTCAATTTTTTATGATATGCGCCCATAGTTATTAGTAACTTTCTTGATAATTCTGTATCACTCAATAATCTGGTTGTAAATAGAAGGCATATAAAAATTTATCTATTATTTATTTGGAACAACTGCAAGGCAAGCAGGCCGAACGGATATTTACCAATGCTTGAATATTTATAAATATCTGAATATTTCACTATATTATTGACACAGCACAGTATTTCATGTACGTAATTAGACATTGATACGTATCAATAATTTAATACAGAATTATTAATTAATACATAGGTGTAGATATGACACAGAAAGTTACTTTAAGCATTCCTGACATGCTTCATAAAAAACTTGACAAGTGGCGTAAATCTTTTAACCTTTCTAAAATGTTCCAGGAAGCTCTAATGGAAGCAATACAAAAAAAAGAAGAAT
>JAGLLQ010000454.1 GCA_023140455.1 Desulfobacteraceae bacterium
ATTAACCTTTCTTTGTATATAAATATTTTGCGAAAAATATTTTTGGTTACGGCGATTATATTGGGGTTTGCAGCTTTTGTGTTTACAGCGATTAATATTTATGGTTATATTGCAAACAGGAACACTGTCACGGACTACCAATCAAGGATTGAGAAACTTAAAAAGCAGGCTGAAAATAAGGAACTTAAAAAATTAAAAAAAGAATTTAACTACCTGACACCGTTAATTGAGAGAGATTTATTCCCTTTACCATTGTTTTTGACTGAAATTGAGAAAAATAAACCTGATAAAATCGATATTAACGAACTTACTTTCTCTGAAACACTAAAAACGGTTACTATTAAGGGAGAATCACATTATGTAGAATCAGTGTCAGCTTTTCTAATTGAGATGGAAAAATCAAAATATTTTAGTGTTAACCTTATCAGGCAGGTAATTAAAGAAGATCGCAGTATCATGTTTGAGTTAAAAGCTGAATGGAAAGAAGATGAAAAAAGTTAAAATTATTATTTATATTTGTGTCTTTGCCATACTCTGCAATATTGCTGTGAAATTTTTTATTATTGGTAATCAATCAAAGTATATTTCTTTTCTTCAAAAAAAAGCAGTAGCTGTTCGAAGTGATACTAGCTCAGCGTTTGAAAGATCAGAGCGGCAAATATCAAAACAGTATAATGATATCAAGAAGATCATGAATGAAATTCCACAAGAATTTTCATTTTCAGAATATGCAGTCAAGGTCAGGTCGTTGATTGATATGAATCAACTTTTTATTGAAGACAGTCTGGTATTCAGCCCTGAAGAGACTCAAAACCCTTCTTTACTTGTATACAATACAAATATTATAGTTACAGGTAAATATCCGGCAATTAAACAATTTATCTCTGATATTCAAAACCTTAAAGGATTAAAGTATTTGAATTCAGTAAGTATGATAAGGGACAGTAAACACAGGGAAAGAATAAAATTAAGTTTAAGATTATCTGTTTTCTTAAGAAAGGGAACAGTATGAGAATAAACAAACAATATATTATTTTCATTATTGTTTTTATTCTGTTGATTATTTCGATCATATATCGTGTAAAAAATCCTTTTGTACAGGAAGAAGTGGACACTCTGACTTATACAGGGACAAAAACAGTTAAAATTAGTCTTGGGCAAAACAAGAATAAAACAGGGCAAAGCCAATCTGATACACTTGTGTCAAGATTTTTAAACAGATCTGAATTTTCAGGAGAGATAGTAAATGATTTATTTTCCTTTTACAATAGCTCAGATTATTTGAAAGGGAAAACAGAAATATGGGGTCCAGACGGAGAAATTACTCAAGAAGAAAGAATTAATGACGAAGATATTGAAGATGACCCTATTTCAAAAATCAGTAAAGACCTTCTCTCTTATAAGTTTTATGGTACTTATAAAAGTCAAGAAACAAGAGCTATTTTTTTGGTTAAAGACAAGCTGGTGCTTGTTGCCAGTATCGGAGATCGTATTGAAGGTAAATACCTAATTGAAGAGCTTCGGGACAACTATATACGGCTTAAAGCGCTGGATTTAAATGAAACAATACATATTGACATGAGGGAATTTAATAATGAGTAAAATCAGATTTTTCACAATCATGTTTTTATTTTTTATGCTTTTGCAGATGACAGTATTTCAAGGGTGTGTTTCTAAAAATGCTCATCATGTTAAAGCTGAAAAATTTGAGATAGAGAAAGATTATGATTCAGCTGTCAAATATTATACCAAAGCCTTACAGGAAAATCCGGATAACCTTAAAGCTAGGCTTGGGCTTCAACATGCGAGACAGGCGGCTTCAATCATTCATATGCAGAAAGCTGAAAAGTTTTTAGAAAAAAAATATTTTAAACAAGCCATAGAAGAGTTGCAAGTCAGCATTGCATTTTACTCTGGAAATACAAAGGCGATTGAGCTGATTGACAAAGCAAAAAAGATGAAACAATCTTATTATTATTTTAATAAAGGCAATCAACAGATAAAAATCGGGGATTACAAAAATGCAAGGGATTCATTTCAAAAAGCACTTGAGTTAAACCCGGACAATAAAGAGGCTGAAACTGCTCTTACAAATTATAAGAAAAGAGTTGAAGATCTGCCTTTTTATCGGCTTGATTACCGGTCAAGCGCTCCAATTTCATTAAAATTTAAAAAGACACCTGTTTTAAACGTGTTTGAAATTTTATCCAAGCTTTCAGGAATAAATTTTATTTTTGATAAGGATCTCAAAGAAAGCAAAGTAACTCTTTTCATGACAGACATATCTCTTGACAAGTTTTTGGAGGTATTGTTAAAAACCAACTCTCTAAAGGCGAAATTGATCAATCGCAAAACAATGCTTATTTATCCGGATACACCGGCAAAAGTAAAGGAGTATGAAGAGCTCTATGTCAAAACGTTTTATCTATCCTATCTGGGAGCCAAAGATGCTGTTGTTATATTAACAAAGATGCTGAAAAGTAAAAATATTACTTCCAATAAAAAATTAAATTCAGTGACAGTGAGGGGTGAAAAAAAGATGCTTGAAATGGCGGCCAGGATCATTGAGGCAAATGACCGTACTCCTTCTGAAGTTATCATGAATGTAGAAATTTTGGAGGTTTCCAGAAGCACAGAGAAAGATCTTGGGCTTTCTGTTTCAGATACAATCACGTTTGGTGTCAGTGAGACAAGTTCCGGTATCGATTATGACCCTGCGTTCGGGTTTGCCAGTATGGGATCACTAAAAGATATAAGTAATATCAGTAACAAGGAATTGTATCTATCACTGCCCACGGCAACATTGAAATTGCTTAAACAGCATGGTGATACAAAAATACTTGCTAAACCGCAGATTCGGGTGAGCAGTTCAGAAAAAGCAAATATCCTTATTGGTGAGAGAGTACCAATCCGGTCCAACAGAAAGGTTCAGACAGATGGTACTACAACCTATGATTTTAAATATGAGGATGTTGGAATCAAGCTTGCTGTTGAGCCTGTGGTGAATATGTATGACCAGATTACAATGAAGCTGAATATTGAAGTCAGTGCTCTTAGCAGTAATGTTGGAACATCAGATGACCCACAGTATGCTATTAAAACAAGAACAATAACTACTGTGATGACGATCAATGACGGGGGCAATGTAATTATCGGTGGTTTAATACAGGATGAAGACAGATCAACAACCAGGAAAATACCTCTGGCAGGTGATGTACCTGTGCTTGGCAGGCTTTTTTCGTCTAAATACAGTGAGGTTGCTGAAACAGATATTCTGATGTCAATTACACCGGTGATCATCCGGCGCCAGGATATGCCGAGGCAGGAGGTTGCAGAATTTTGGTCTGGGACACAAAAACAAGCCTCTCTTGAAAAACCTGAGGAAGAAAAAATTAGATTAGAGACAGATTTTAATAAATTTCCAAATAAAGATTATGTAAAGGTCATGGCAGAGGATAAATTTTTGCCAAATAACAATTATTTCAGCATACAGGTTTATTCTTCCAAATTTAAACCAGAGGCTGAAAATCGATCTGGACAGCTTGAAAAATTAGGATATAAGACCTGGATCAGACCTGCTGAGATCAAAGACAAGGGGACTTATCACAGGGTGTTTGTGGGACAATACACCTCTTATATGCTGGCAGAGCAGGCAAGACTGAATATGATAAAGACTGACACATTTCCAAAAGATATTCATATTGTGGATAAGGATTATGTGTATAAATAGAAGGAATTCAGGGCTTACTCTGATTGAAGTAATGGCAACTGTTGCGATTATTTCAGTGCTTGCAGCCGGTGTCCTTCCTTTATCTCAGATGATGTATAAAAGGACTAAGGAACTTGAATTGCGGAATAATCTGAGAATTATAAGAACTGCTCTGGATAAACATGAAGAGCTTGTTGATCAGGGAGTAGTTCCTAAAAATACAAATAGTGGGTATCCGGAAAGCCTTGAAGTGTTGGTAAATGGAGTTGACCTGAAAGAAGCAGTTGATGAGAAAAAAAAGTTTTTGAGACGAATCCCTAAAGATCCCATGACGGAAAATGGTGAGTGGGGATTAAGAGCTTATGCAGATAATTCTGACAGCACTATATGGGGAGGGCAGGACGTATATGATGTTTACTCCTTGAGCGACAGACAGGCAATTGATGGGACCTATTACAAAGAATGGTAAATATGCGCAATAATAAAGGGTTTACTCTTATTGAAATGTTAACTGTTATTGCAATTATGGGCATACTTGCATCCATTGCAACTCCAAGTTTCATGAGATCAATTCTTCGTTCAAAAGAAGCTTCTTTAGAAAATACTTTATTTGTTATAAGGGATGTTATTGATCAGTATTA
>JAGLLQ010000455.1 GCA_023140455.1 Desulfobacteraceae bacterium
TTTTCAAAATTGCTCTTTGTAAGAAGAGCAAACCAGTTTTGCTCTTTATTCATTTTGTACCAAATGCTCCAATACCGTGTAATTTAATAAATATTGAGATTGATTCATCATTTGGTGTGTTTGAATAAGAAGTTAGCAATGACCAGCATGATCTTACAAGTTCAAATCCAATTTTTGATTCAATCCTTTTTTCATTAAACAGGTCATGCTCATGAAAATAATAGGCACTTAAACCATCAGTAATCATAATTTTGATAATACCAAATGCTGATTTTGACTTATCTTTTTTATATCTGTATTCACCATGTATGGAATCACCTCTTAAATTGGAGAGAGTTATTCCTGTTTCGTTTGAAGTAAAATAATGGTCATAGGGTGACCAGTCCAATTGGGAATTCAAAGAGAGGTATTTGTTCAAATAGAGCTCGCCTTCAAAGGATATATCTGAAAATGGTTCGTCATCATCATCTCTCTTTTTATTGATATCATAGCTTTGATAGAGTTTTATCCATGCAAATTCATGATATGTGTTTTGGTTATCTTTGAATACTTTTCTTGTTGTAAACCTTTGAGTTAAAAGCCATGTGATGCTATTTTCTTTACTAATTCGATCTATTGAATTAAAGGAGGGCAATTCAGTTTGATCAACATCAGGAATATATGTGTATTGGAGTTCAGGAATAATCTCATGCTTTATTTTTTCAGCAAAATTATTGTCTGTATTAAAGATTTTTATAATTTTTGTAGAAAGATCAAGGTGGGCATCAAAAATTTCCCTGTGGGTAAATTTATTACTTCTGTGTATTGAGTCCTGAAAGTCTTCAGCATACCATGCTGTTTCTCTTAATCCAATATAGGGCTCAATATAAAGATATTGTTTTATTCTAAAAGGGATTGAAAAAGTCGGGTGAAAGTCTATCCTCTCACCATTGATAAGGGAATCTGTTGTATTTTTTCTGTAAAACAGATCAAAACTTGAGTCGAGGCTATAATAAAAAGGAGAAGAATAGATTTTTTGTTTTGAAGATGTGAAATCGATTGACGGGAGAGTTTGAAGAGTCTTGTCATCATCATCATTTTGTCGTGCTATAATGTTGTCAAACCATTTAAAGTCTATGTTAAGAGCTTTGTTATCCCATGTTTTATTAAGATTGAGCCTGTTTTCCCTTGTTGTATCATCATAATCATCAATGCTTCGACCAAAAATTGTTGTAAAGTAGCTGCTTGTTTCTTGAAATCCTGTATATCCTTCTTTGAACTCATGCAAATAATCGGCATCACTAACTATATCAACATCAAGTTTCAATGAGTATTCTAAAGGAAGCTGCTGATCAAGTTTTGATCTTACCCAGTACCTGTTTTTATTTGTTCTCTGGGGTGTAGAATCAATACTAAAGTCTGATGTTCTTTGTGTTCCATCATCTATTTTTTGGTCATGCAAATAATCAAAAAAGAACCCGCCTTGGGATTCATTATCAAGTATATATCTATATTCTACTGCAGTTTTAATTCCTCGTTCTTCCATGAAATCTAAATAAACAGTCGCATCCTGATTTTGAGAAATAGCTATAAATAAAGGTTGTTCGTATTCAAAGCCCTTTTTGCTTGATGAAGAAAACCGTGGTGCGAGAAGGCCTGTCTGCCTTTTTTTTTTTGCCGGAAAAATAAGGTATGGGACATATAGAGTTGGTACTTTTTTTGCCCATAGGGTAGCATGTTTTGCAAAACCATATCCTTCAATTGTCACTTCAATGTTTTGTGCTGAAATTTTCCAGTCTGGAACATCACCGGAACATGATGTGATTGTCCCTTTGTCAGTTTTATAAGTGTCGCCCTCGATTTTTTCTATTTTATTCCCTTTGATGTGGAAGTTGTTTTGCTGCATAAAAAGGGTTCCATTGTGGATTGTGCCAGTTTCAGATTGGAGGTTCATTTGCAGGGAGTCGCAGGTGACACTGTCTTTGGCCGAAGTTAAAACAACATTTCCTTTGGCAAAAGCATCAGTCGATATATTATTGAACTCAAGGTAATCTGCAGTAAGTTCAGTATCTCCACCTCTGATTGTCACATCATGCTCGGCAATATAAACCCCCTTTTTATCATCATAGGTAACTTTTAATGCAGAGATGTTCCATTTGATTTTTTCAGGTTTTTCAGTGAGTACATCTGATGCAATTGCAACGGAATAAGTCAGAGTAATTAACAGGGTAGAAAGTAAAATGATCTGAATAAATAATATCGGTCTAATTTTTTTCATATATCATTAACTATAGTAATAGTTTAGTCATTTTTGAATTTGCACAAACAAAAGAATTATTGTATAAACCATTTTGAATGATAAAAGTCAAGTCATGACTTTTTATATACATAAATATAAATCAGGATCACAGAGTTTAAATTATGATACAACCAATATTTTTTCCATTCACACATTTTCAAGCATCTGATATTAACGCTGTTGCGTCTCTGTTTAAATCAATTTTTTTTTTCCCTGCATCTACTGTCAAAGAGTTTGAAGAGAGTGCAAATCATGCGGATGATAAAGATTTTTTATTGCCGATTTACACTGAAGATAAAGACTTTGAAGTGGTGTTGCAAAAGGTAAAAGAATATAGAAATTGGGGTGAATTAAATAAAGATAATCAAGGCAATTTAAAAGCATTCTTACAGGAGAAGCCATATCTTACAGGTCATAGTGGTGTCGCCCATATCCGTGCCGGAATAAAGAGACCACCAAAAGAGATTGATGATGTGCAGATAAAAGAGGATTCTCTGTTAAAAAGCCTTATGTTTTTAAGGCTGGCAAAGATTCATGACATGGAAAAAGAGAACCTCTATAATCAGCTTAAAGGAATTGAAAAGGATGAACAACAACTTTTTTCAAGCCTGCATGGATTTGACCGGGAATTTGATCAAAATATCAATCATGCTGATAAAGAAAATATTAATCTGAAAACAAGAATAGATGACCTTGGAGAATATATGACCTCTAATCGTATAAGCGCATGGGTTGATTTTTTTAATAGAAAAAACCCATTCAGCTCCTTTAATTCATCTTTACTTTTTGTAACAACAAGCCCTGCTGTTATGGAATATTTGACATCTATTGCAAAAAATAAAATAAAATTACTTGACATTGATAATATAAAGGTGCATGAAAAGAAATGTGAAAATAGGAATCAGTGGGTTGAAACATTCAATAAATATGTTGAGAGTCTTGTGATATCAGGACAACAATCATTGAATGTACCTGCTGAAAGAGATGATAATTGTGCACTTGAAATTAAAATAAAGTTGTATCTTTTACAAGGAGATGATATAAGCAGCTTCTTTCAAGGGGTTGGTCAAAAAAGCCCTGTATGTTTAGTAAGTGTTTAATTATTTGGGAAATTTATTATAAATGTGCTTTGAAAAGTAATTTATAATATTATTATGATAAAAATATAGTAAAATTTTAGGAGGTTTTTTAAAATGGCTTTTAATCCAATTGTTGACGCAGAAAAGTGCGTAGGTTGTGAAGAGTGTGTAGATGTTTGCCCTGTTGAGGTTTTTGAGATGGAAGAAGAGAAATCTGTTCCCGTAAATGCAGAAGAATGCATGGGCTGTGAAAGCTGTGTTGAAGTTTGCGAAGAAGACGCTATTGTTATAGAAGAAGATTAATAAACAATATTTTTAATCCCCTGTTCTGTTGTGTTAACGAGCAGGGGGTTATTGTTTTTATACATAAACATCCCTTTTCTTAAAGTATTTCCAAACATCCTCATTTAATACAAAGAATAATTTTATATCTAATTTATAAATCGTCATTGTCTGTAATTGACAGGGTATAAATGGTTGAATTATAATATAATTTAATGCTATGATTGCGACCAATGTTTTACAGAGCATCATGTTTACTTACATTTTAATACTTTATTACTCAGAAGGCAGGTAACAGTGGTGGAACAAAAAAAAACTAATCATAAGTTTTCGTCAAATAAACTCTCTTCAAATAAGCTCTCATCAACAGACCTTTGTCAAATTCTCCTAAATGCAGGTGTTGTTTCAGCAAATCAGGCAAGGGATGTACTAAAAAAAGAAAAAATCATAAGAAGGACAATAAAGAAAGAAAGAGAGAAGAATGGTTCTGCAATTGATATCACTTTTGTGGATGTTATTTTATATCTGAAATTAAAAAGAACAGATCAGCCTTCAAAACAACTTGATGAAGATATTATTTATAAAATTTTTGCAAAGAAATGGGGGCTCCCTTTTAAAAAAATTGACCCGTTAAAGCTTGATTTGAATCTTGTGACAAAAATTATACCTAAATCTTTTGCAAAAAAACATTTACTTTTACCAATTGAAATAAAAGAGGGCAGATTAGTAGTCGCTATTTCTGACCCTGATAAGTTTGAAGCTATAAAAGATGTTGAAAGAGTTTCAAATTTAAAAGTAATTCCGGTTATAAGCCCGAGGTTAGATATTTATAAATTGATTAATGAATTTTTTGAATTTCGCAGTTCCATTACTGCAGCTGAAGAACAATTTACCGGCAATAGTGTAGACCTTGGTAATCTTGAACAATATATGACTTTGCAATCAGATGGTGAAGTCCCAGCGACTGATCAGCATATTGTTAATGCTGTAAATCATATTTTTTCCTATGCCTTTGATCAAAAGGCAAGTGATATTCACATTG
>JAGLLQ010000456.1 GCA_023140455.1 Desulfobacteraceae bacterium
ACTACCATTGGATAACCAACAGCAAAAGCTGAGGTTAAAAACAATAATGGCATAATAGGTGTATACCACAATGGATGGATCTTGGTCGGTGCTATGAGCATAAGAGATCCCAGACTTGACTGATGCATACAGGAAAGCACTACTCCAAGGATGATCAATATCCACATGGTCTTACCAAGAACAGCGTCTGCAACTTTTAAGAAAAGTTCAATGGGTGCATTAAATGCTGATAAAAACCCTGACATGCGAACCTTTCCCTTAAATTGTTCTACAACAATTGGTATAAATTCAAAATACAGTACATGGAGATAAACCATAACACACATGGCTACTTCAAACAGTACAGAATTAGGATTCCAGTTGAAAATGGGTTTCCATATTGCCCAGGATCGACCAATATCCACTAAAAGTCCTAAGACAACAAAAGTATATCCCAGTACTGCTGTTAAAAGAGCCGGACGGATGATAGGTTCATATTTATGGCGACCCAAAATATGTGCAAGAGCCGCAGTGGTAAATCCACCAGCTGCAAGAGCAACGCCGGTTGCCACATCAACTCCTACCCACAATCCCCATGGTCTGGCAGTAGATAAATTTGTTACATATCCGATACCACCGGTAAATCTTGCAATGACAGCCAAAAAACCTGCTATCATGAAAACCAGCATGACATATACTCCCGGTGTCCAGAATTTTCTATTTAAAGGACTTGCTTTATGACTCATCAGGCGCCTCCTTTATCATCTTGTGATTCTTCTGAGTTATCATCATTCTTTCCAAACTTGTACATGACCCCGCTTAAAAGCCCAAACAGGAGTACCGGTGACCATAGATAACTGAACAAAGAATGTTGAATAGTTTCAGAAAGCTTGGGAGAAGGTTCTTCAGGCAATTTGGGGAATTGTAGTTTATCAAAAGGAACACCTGATACATATAACCAGGAGGTCCCACCCACTTCTTTTTCGCCAAAAATATGATCTATATATTTATTAGGATCACTTTTGATTCTTTGTTTAGCAAGTTTCAGCAATGTGTTGCGTTTACCAAAAGTAATAGCTTCCACCGGGCAAATAGTAGCACAACCAGGGAGACCACCTTCTTCAGAAATCCTGTCAAAACAGAATGTACACTTCCTGACTTCAGGTGTAATCGGATCATGGTATTCATAGGCTGGTATCTCAAATGGACAGGCAACCATGCAATATCTGCATCCTATACATTTAGACACATCATAATGAACTGCTCCATTTTCCTTTTTAGTCAAAGCTCCAACAATACATGCAGATACACATGCTGGATCCTGACAATGCATACACTGCACTTTCACATATGTTGGTGCTGGTTTGTCCAACACATCCAGTTTGCCTGAAAAATACCTGTTGACTGTAGTAAAGGCATTTTCATCTGGTCTGCGCTTTTTTTCAAACACAGTACAATCACATGTTGCCTTAACCGGTGCGGGCAACTTATTAACAGTGGCGCACCCTTCTTCACATTTTCGGCACCCAATGCATCGTGTCAAATCCACCAGACACCCATAGGGATCTGGTGGTGCTTTTGACTGCCATGCCTGGGCTGACGAGGGTACTGCTGCTGCAGAAGCGCCTGTTGCACCCATGAATTTAAAAAAATTCCGTCTGGTCAGTTGCATTTTTCCTCCTTATTTATTGTTACATTTATAATAGATACAATTATCATTTAAAGTTAACCTCTCATTATTTGTATACAGGTATGATCCTCCTCTTTTCGCAGCATAAGAACAGAATCATTAGACCGTTTTATTATAAGAGTTAAATCTTTTATTACTTCATCATCATTAATAAAGACTGTTAAAATATCTCCTTTTGATAAGGTTTTAAGAACACTTTTACATTTCAACAGACTGACAGGTGCAATGACACCTGTTAGATCCAGTTCAATTCTTAAAACTTTTGAAGACATTAAAACCTCATTAATTATAATATTAACCCATGAGGTTATAGTGCAATAGCTATACCCGAAGAGAATTCTTTTTGAATAAAAATATAAGTATCTGTTTTGATTAATTAAGTTATTATAAATAAATTTCTTGCCTTAAGCAAGTGTTTAATGTTATTTAAACACTTGTTTAAATGATTACGTTACTTTTAACAAGTGTTTAAATATAATACAAAGGAAAATTCCATGATGATGGATGAACATGAAATCAATAAATTCTGGAAAAAAATCGTTAATACAATTAACGATGGTCTCATGTTTATCGGACCTGAAGGATCTATTTTAATGGTAAATACTGCCTTTGAAACTATGACAGGCTATTCTGCAGAGGAGAGTATTGGCAGATCATGCCAGATATTGGAATGCGATGCATGTGAAAAAATACTTCGCACTGACGATAATGCTCCATGGTGCAAGTTGTTTGATGACGAACAAAAAGATATGAAAAAATGCAGATGCCATATCAGGTGCAAAGACGGATCAATGATACCGGTTCTTAAAAATGCTTCAATATTATGGGATGAGGACAACAAAGCGCTGGGAGTGGTTGAGACACTCACAGACATTTCAGAATTAACTAAGCTTGATGAAAAACTCCATCAATTATCAAAACAATGCGACAACGAAAATGACTTTGCCGGCTTAATAGGAAGATCAAGAGAAATGCAGGCGGTTTTTGATATGATAAAAAAAGCTGCCCAGAGCAATGCACCTGTAATAATATTGGGCGAAAGTGGAACAGGTAAGGAACTTGCAGCCACAGCGATTCACCTGTATGGTTCCAGAAATGAAGGACCCTTTATCCAGCTTAACTGCGCAGCTCTTAACGAAGCAGTGCTTGAGAGCGAGTTATTCGGGCATGCAAAAGGGGCATTTACAGGAGCTCACAACCACCGTATCGGTAGATTTGAAGCTGCCAACAATGGTGATTTTTTTCTGGATGAAATTGGGGATATCCCTCTATCTATTCAGACAAAACTGCTCAGAGTGCTTGAATCAGGTCAATTTGAACGAGTAGGTGATCTTTCACCCATCAAAACCGATGTAAGAATCATTACTGCCACCAATAAAAACTTAGAAGAGTTGATTGAAAAAAATGATTTCAGACAGGATCTTTTTTTCAGGATCAATGTAATCCCGATTCATCTGCCGCCTTTAAGAAATCATAAAGATGACATACCTTTGTTAGTAAATACATTTATTCAACGGCTTAATAAAAATATTGGGAAAAGCATCAAGGGCTTAAGCCATGACGCAATGGAATTATTTATGGATTATACATGGCCTGGCAATGTGAGAGAGTTAAAAAATGCCATGGAATTTGCCTTTGTTACAACAGAGGGCTCTTCCATCCAGCTGGAACATCTTCCCAAAAAAATCACTTCTCCTCAAAAAACAAATTATAAAAAATTATTAGGCTCTTCTATTGATTTTGAAGAGAGTTTGGTTAATGATTCAACTGTATCAGATGAAAAGAATGAGTTGCTAAAGGCATTGCAAAAAACTAATGGGAACCAGACAAAAGCAGCTGAACTTTTAAACATCAACAGAGTAACTGTATGGAACCGTATGAAGAAATACAGAATTGATCTGAAAAAAATTATCTCTGCAGACATATAAAGGTTATTGAGACTATAAAGATAAAACATGGATATGCACACTCAAACAAATCATTCTTTTAACTTTAAAACAGTTCTTATCCTTATTGTTGGCCTGTGCCTTTTCTTTATTCAGGCATGCGGACGGGATGACAGCCCCATAAAGGTGGATCTGAATGAAAGAATGCACATCAAACCAAAGATAGAACAAAATATCATAACATATGCATATCTGCCACAGTACTCGCATACAACTTCATATAAACGGCACCATCAAATTATCAAATACCTTCGAAAACAAACCGGCCTTAATATAAAACAGATCTTCCCTGATACCTTTGATCAGCATATGACAATGTTGGAAAATGGAAAAGTTGATATTTCTTTTTCCAATCCATTTATTTATGTGAAAATCGCAGATCAATTTGATGCCAAAGCATTTGCCAGAATTGTCACTATTCAGGATCAGGAAAACTTTAGAGGTCAAGTGATTTGCCGGGCTGACAACAAAAGAATCAAAACACTTGAAGACTGCCGGGGCAAAACATGGATAGCTGTTGATAGTAGCTCTGCCGGCGGATATCTGTTCCCCCTCGGGCTTTTCTATTCCCATGGTATCTTTCAATCAGATTTTAAAGAAATTGCATTTGCACCGGGCCCTGGTGCTAAGCAGGAAAAAGTAGTTTTTGCAGTACATGCCGGAGAATATGATATTGGAACAATCCGTGAGGGTACTCTTAATGTAGTAGCCAATAGGATCAATACAAGCGATATCAGAATTATCTCCAATACACCATTGTACCCGGGCTGGGTATATGCAACAAGAAAAAACCTTGACCAAAAAGTAATTCAAAAAATAAAAAAAGCCTTACTGGCCCTTGATTTTAACAAAAAAGAAGACCGACTGATTTTAGAAGCTGCTGATTTTATAAAGGTAATCCCTTCTATAGATCAGGAATTTGATCCCATAAGAAAATTAGCCAGCGATCTTGAAGTGAGTAAATAATGTTTCATATAAGAAAAATAAAACTCGAATTTAGAAATCAAATTTACCTTGTAATGTTTTCTCTTCTTATGCTTTTAGGGATTGTTTCTTTTTTTATCGTAAGCAGAATAATGCAAGATGCCATGATTGAAGAGAATAAAAACCGTGCTGTATCTATTGGAGTCAATCTCTCAGCAAGATTGATTGAACCCATTCTGACCTTAGATTACTTTTCAATGAAAAAACTTGTGGATGAGACTGTTCTTTTAAGCGATGATATTTATTATACCTTTGTTTTAGATCAGGAGGATAATCCTGTTATTCACAGCTTCCAGAATGGATTTCCCGCACAGCTTGTTCATGTCAACACTGTAAATAAAACTCAGACTTTTTCACAACAATACCTTAACACCGGAGAACATCTGGTCTATGACTATGCATTACCTATTTCTGTGGATACAAACAGGCTTGGAACCCTAAGGTTAGGATTACTAACGACACGCGTAGAAAAGATTACTGATCGTATAATGATTACCACTCTTTTCTCAACGCTCCTTTCAATACTGGTTGCAGCACGTACCGGCTTCTTTCTTTTCCGCCCCATGACCCGAAATATTAAAAAACTCCATGAGGCATCGGAACAGGCCATGAGAGG
>JAGLLQ010000457.1 GCA_023140455.1 Desulfobacteraceae bacterium
TAAATGATGAAGGTTTCCTTGTGGAAGCTCATGCCAAATTAAGACCGGTTGATTTTGCATCTGACGGTCTTTTTGTTGCAGGTCTTGCCCATTATCCAAAACCATTGGAAGAAAGCATTGCCCAGG
Organism: Desulfobacteraceae bacterium; assembly: GCA_023140455.1. Next base: position 127 of record JAGLLQ010000457.1, read on the forward strand.
CGAGGGCTGCAGTTGCGCGAGCCATGACAATCCTTTCAAAAGATTCTTTAATGGTTGGAGGCGTAGTTGCAGAAGTTACACCGGAAAAGTGTGCAGTTTGCCTGACCTGTGTAAGGACATGCCCATATGATATACCTTATATCCATGAAGATGGATATGCAGTGATACAAGCTGTAGAATGTCATGGATGTGGTGCTTGTGTGGCTGAATGCCCTGGAAAAGCAATTAAACTGAATCATTTTACAGATCAGCAGATAATGGCAAAAACTGATGCTCTTTTTGAAACAGCATCATTAATGGAGGTCGAACATGAATAGGGCTATGACTCAAGATTTTGAACCAAGAGTAATTGCGTTTTGCTGTCAATACTGAGCGTATGCAGCCGGGGACCTGGCAGGTTCCATGAGACTTTCTTATCCTGCTGATGTAAAAGTAATTCAGGTGCCATGCACTGGCAGGGTGGATATTATTCATCTTCTAAATGCTATTGAGGATGGAGCTGACGGTGTATATGTTGCAGGATGTCTGGAAGGCGAATGTCATTATATTGAAGGTAATCTCAAAGCAAGGAAAAAAGTTGAATATGTTAAAAAAACCCTTGAAGAACTTGGCATTGAGCCTGAACGGGTAGAAATGTACAATCTTTCTTCAGCTCAGGGTGCAAGATTTGCCGAGATTGCAAATGAAATGGTGACAAAGATTAAAGAACTTGGCCCGACTCCTGTGATAAAGAGTGTGGCATAAACATATTAACTATAAATGAGGTGAATAATGATAGTTGCAGATCGTAAGTCTCTTGAAGAGATACTGGAGATGGTTGAGGATTGTAAAAAAATTCTTATCGTCGGATGTAAAGGGTGTGTTACAGTCTGTAATGTTGGAGGTCTCAAAGAAGTTGAGATTTTGACATCATCTTTGAAAATAGCCAGAAAAAAAGCAGGAACAGACCTTGATATTGATATGAAAGTCCTGGAAAGACAGTGTGATAATGAGTACATAGAACAGATAAGTGAGACTGTGAATGATTATGATGCTGTTGTCTCAATGGCATGTGGTGTTGGCCCCCAGTTTCTTTCAACAATGTATAATGAACAACGTTTTTTTCCGGCTGTAAATACAACATTTTTTGGCGGTGCAACAGCACATGGAGTCTGGGAAGAGCGGTGCGCAGGCTGCGGAACATGTATTATACACAAATTTGACGGGTTGTGTCCGGTTGCAAGATGTGCTAAAAGTCTTCTCCATGGCCCGTGCGGAGGATCTTCCAACAGTGCCTGTGAAATTTCAAAAGATACAGAGTGTGTCTGGGATTCCATTGTAAAAAAGAAAATGGAACAGGGCAGGCTTGAAGATCTTTCAGTCGTAAATGATTTTAGAGACTGGAGAAGTTCCAGACATGGTGGACCACGGCGGAGCATAAGAGAAGAGCTTGTAAAAGGTAATATATAAGGCGTAACATATAAAAAGGAGAACCAAAAAATGGGTGAACTTAAATCAGGAAGTAATCTTGAAAAGGTTCTAAATGCAGGTCATTTTGCTTTTACAGGAGAATGCGGCCCACCAAAAGGTGCCAATGTAGAACATCTTGTTGAAAAATTTAAATTCCTTAAAGGCAATGTGGATGCAGTAAATATAACAGATAACCAGACTGCTGTGGTAAGAATGTCAAGCCTTGCAGCTTCTGCTTTAATGGTTCAGGAGGGCATGGAACCAAATTTTCAGATGGTCTGCCGTGACCGTAACAGACTTGCCATGATGGCTGATATTTTAGGAGCCTATTCACTTGGCATAAGAAACATGCTCTGCCTTTCAGGAGATCACCAGACCTTTGGAAATCATCCTGAAGCAAAAAATGTCCATGACA
>JAGLLQ010000458.1 GCA_023140455.1 Desulfobacteraceae bacterium
CAGCTGCTATATGATTGATTGTAAAACCGACAGCCATACTTGGAGCTATATCTTTCGGGTCACCGATTTTTTGAAAATATGACCTTATTGCAATGGCAAAATTATAAAATATATGATCAAGAATATATATCACAGCAATAATAATCTTTGTTTCAATTACTGCATATGCCAGGAAGATAAAAATAAGGCTTAAGTATTCAAGGGATAGAACCCGTCTTTCTCCAAACTTAATAATACTTTTCCCTATCAAAGGACTTAAAAATTAATTAATAATATTATTGACTACAAACAATGCTGTTATCTCCTGAATAGAAAAATTAAAATTTTTCACCATCAAGAAAATTGCAAAAGCCATAAAGATTTGCCTTCTTGCACCAGACATAAATGTTAAAAAATAAAACAGACTGTATTTTTTTTTAAAGATCATTTTTTTATGCTGGGGAACAATATTTTTATCAGTTGGATTCTGAGTTAATGCCCATAGAGATGCAGCAACAATCAGCAATCCGAAAAGTAAGTATAGCTGCGTATATGACAATATGGGGGTTAAAAAAAAGATACAGGTTCCAACAACAATATTGGTTGCAGCTGCAAGACTTCGTTGTTTCCCAAAGACCCATGGTGATATTTCTTTACCAAAATATTGTAAAGTAAGAGATTGATTGGTTGTCTCATAATAATGGAATCCAAAGCTCATTATAAGAGTTGTTATTATTACGCCCTGATAAAATGGTAAAAAACCGGTTAAAGCAATGCCAAGCCCAAGTAGTAATATCGAAAGAGCAGAAAGACGATGCTCCTTTATTATAAACAGGAAATAGATAACCAGTAAGGCAAGAAAACCTGGAATCTCTCTAACAGATTGAATTACTCCAACTTGATATCCGTTCAGGTTCACAATTTCAACAGAAAAATTATTAAACAGAGTTCGCCAGGTTTGAAGCCCAACTGTAGAACATATTGTCAGTAGTATTAAATAGCGGAACATTGGATTCTTTGTAATATTTTTCATCTTATAGTCTCTTAAGCTTGTTTATTCTGGTTTTAATCAATTAAAAACAGGAAGAAAAATAATAGAATTTTTAAATTATTACAAGGTAATTATTTTAGGGCATTGGGAAGGGTTTTTACATATTCATAAATTTCATCTCTGATTATTCTATAGCAATTCAGCTTTTCTTCGTTATCAGTAAAAGCTTTTGCCATCCGGGGAGGGTCGTCAAATCCTTTATGAATTATTGTGCTTTTGGAAAAAACTGCCGGGCATGTCTCATGGGCATGCCCGCATACAGTTATAATATAATCAAAATCAATGTCTTTATAATCAGAAATATTTTTTGATTTATGTTTTGATATGTCTATATTTTTCTCTGCCATCACCTTTACTGCGTTTATGTCAAGCCCGGAAGCAGCAACCCCTGCTGAATACACTTTTATTGTATCGTTCTTCAGATGCCGGGTCCATGCTTCTGCCATCTGACTTCTGCATGAATTTCCAGTACAGAGAAAAAGCAGCTTTATCTTACAGTGCTTATGTGAAGAGACAGAGTTTACATTCTTTGGCATATTTTAAAAAATCCTCTGCTGTCCATACTATTGCGCCATCAATCTTGATACTAATTAAGTTATCTTAGTTTTTACTAAATTCAACTTATTATGAAATAGGATAAATGTCCTTGATCTATATCAAGTCAATCCCAAGATAATTGAGCTATAAAGAATAATTCTTTCAATTTGAATAGAATTCTTATAAAATTATACATTAATTTGTGAGAATTAGAAGTAAATATTATTAGGTTTGAGTTTTATGTTTATTAAACAATTTAAATATGCAGCAGATAACTTCGGATATTTAGTATATTCGGAAAATATCGGTATTGCCATTGATGCAGGAGCTGTGGAAGATACTCTATCCTTTGCACAACAAAATGGTATTGATATTAAATATGTTACCAATACACATTCACATTATGACCATATCCCAGGTAACCAGGCATTGCTCAAAAAAATCAATGCTCAATTTATTGATTGCAAAAGCATTAAATCAGATCAGAACATCTCTCTTGGCAAAGAAAGTTTAGAAGTCTTTTTTACCCCCGGGCATTCAGATGATTCTATTGTTTTTAAAGCGGACGGTTTTTTAGTAACTGGTGATACTTTATTTAACGGGACAATAGGTAATTGTTTTACAGGTGATTTTAATGCTTTTTTCCTGTCCCTTAAACGCCTGATTTCTTTTCCCGGGAGCACAGAAATTTATGCTGGGCATGATTATGTTATGGAAGCTATGGAGATTGCAAGAAGCATTGAAAAAGATAATCCTCATATTGAGAAATATATAAGAAGTTTGAATTGTACACCAATTGTATCAACTTTAGATGACGAATTACTTGTTAATCCATATATAAGGTTTAATGCACCCGTGATGATAGATAATTTAAAAACAAGGGGTGTGCCGGTGAGCACTGAGTTTGAAAGATTTAAATCAATTATGGCAATATATTAACTAAATTACTCCACCATTTATTCCCCTTGATTATTCACTATTCGGTTTTATTATTAGAGATAGCAGTTTTTTAAAAATTCTTGGAGAGAGCATTGATGCTTACAAAAAATAGAAAATTTTTTAATGATACTGAACAGAATAATTGTTTTGCTTTAGGCAGGCAGTTAACCATTGAGTATTATAATTGTGCTGCAAATATTCTTTTAAATAAAGATCTGGTTGAAAAAGCTTTGCTAAAAGCTGCCAATGACAGTGGAGCTACAATTATCAGCTCTTCGTTTAATGAGTTTAAACCCCAGGGCGTAAGTGGTGTTGTTGTAATAGCTGAGTCGCATTTTACAGTGCATGCATGGCCGGAACATGATTATGCTGCTGTTGATATATTTACGTGTGGCGATAAAATAGATTTGGAACTTGCAATCAATTCCATGAAAGATTCCTTCCAATCTGATAATGTAGTTATCTCTTCTGATCAAAATAGAGGAATCATCTCAAAGCCATTTGAAAAGAAAGAGATTGGAGAGGCTGTTAATAATCCCAAGACTAAATCAATATCCTGGAAAAAAGAGTATGAAAGAAAAACCCCCTGGGGAGTTTTAACCTCAGTGGATATTTATATGTGTGCTCCGGATATTATAAGAGACGCAAAACGTATTGAACAATTTGTACATGAGCTTTGTGATCTGATTGGTATGAAACGTTTTGGAGACTGCCAGATTGTTCATTTTGGAGAGGATGAAAAAGTAGAAGGATTCAGTATGACTCAACTCATTGAAACTTCTTTGATATCAGGCCATTTTGCCAATGCGTCAAATACAGTATATCTTGATATATTCAGTTGTAAATTTTATGAACCCCGTGAAGTTGCAGAGTTTGCAACAGCTTTTTTCAAAGGTGATCATTATAAAATGCAGATCGCATTAAGACAATAAGATGAAAAATTATAGTAAAATTGTAGATGGCTGGTTTTCGGAAATATGTCCTATGTGGCCGGGGGTTGCACTCTCTATTGAAATTGAAGAAGTTCTATATAGCAAAAAAAGTAAATTTCAGCAGATTGATTTATTTCAGACCAAGAATTTTGGGAAAATGCTTGTTCTTGACGGGATTATTCAGCTGACCGAGCCTGATGAATTTGCATATCATGAGATGTTAGCCCATGTTCCCATGTTCGCACATCCTGATCCAAAAGATATTCTGGTTGTTGGCGGGGGCGACGGTGGAGTTTTACGGGAAATCGGACGGCATAAATGTGTTAAACATATTGATTTTTGTGAAATCGATGAAGAGGTTATCAATGTTGCAAAGGAATTCTTGCCTGATATTGCCTGCGGATTTGATGATGCAAGGATTGCTGTTCATGTTGGGGATGGCAATGCCTATGTGCAGGCACAAAAAAATAAATATGATGTGATTATTGTGGATTCCTCTGATCCTATTGGCCCGGGGGAAGCTTTATTTGAAAAGCCTTTTTATAAAGCACTTAAATCTGCGCTAAAACCAGGTGGTATTATAGCTACCCAGGGCGAATCTTTTTTTCTTCATAAGGATTGTGTTACCAATCTTGTCAAGATAACAAGGGAGTTGTTCCCTGTTCAGGCATATTCTTATATTCTGGTGCCAACATACCCAGGCGGGCATATCGGCATTTGCCTAGGATCATTGGGACCTGAACTTTTAAAGCCTAATCGTGCTATTTCTGATGATTTTCAGAAACAATTAAAATATTATTGTCTTGAAATACATGAAGCCTCTTTTGTTTT
>JAGLLQ010000459.1 GCA_023140455.1 Desulfobacteraceae bacterium
TTAATTTTTCTTTTTTTACAGATTTCAAAAACAAGTCCAGCCATTGCATAAATTCCTGAGTCACCCCCGGAAATAAGCGCACAAGGGTTTTTGTTTAAAGCCTCGTCTATAGCCATCTCAACTCTTTGAACTTCTTTTGTCATTGTTGTTGATATTATTTTTTTATCTTTAATAAAATTTTTTATTAAGTCTATATAGGTTGAGTATCCGGCAATGGTATCGACACTTTTTAATACATCCTTTGCACGGCTTGCCATATAATCAGGGTTGCCGGGCCCTGTTCCAACTATATACAACATAGGTTCTGTCTTGCTATGGCAATTGTCACATTGCCTTTTATCTGTTTTTGAACTATCAGCTTTGTATTCTTCCCTGCTATTATTGCTGCTGCCTCGCATACGTTTTTTACTCCCATATGTTTTTGAACTGTTTGTGAAGGGGTTTTTATGTTTGTTACTGAGCTCAGTTTTTGCTTGTCAATAAATATAAACTGGGCTTTATACTTTTTTGATAATTCTAAGAATCCTATTTCGTCTTGCTTGGCATCTATTGATGCAAATGCCCATATGCTTTTGATGGACAATTTGTTTTGTTTTAAGACTAATAACAAGAATTTTTCTATTTCATCCGATCTTGTTCCTCTGTTGCAGCCTATGCCAACAATGAGTGATGGGGGGTTTAGCACAAGGGTTCCACGTGGAACATCAATTTCCATATCCGTGCATATTATATCCGGATTGTGTTTGTCATTGATGTGGTTTGGTATTTTATTGAAAAGGATGTTAAGGGGGTCATGGATTTTAACGCTTCTATTTTCCAGGAGAGCCATATTTATTTTTTTTATCATTTCCGGGTTTGCAATATACATATTGTTCTGTAAAGCAATTATATCAATTGCAGGCTTGTTGTGCACATCGGTGGCCGTGGTTATGACAGGCCGAGCTTTTGTTATTACCCCTACTTTTTTTGCAAGCTCATTTGCTCCACCAATATGTCCGGATAAGAGGCTAACAGCATGACAGGCATTGTCATCAAGTACAACAATTGCAGGGTCTTCAGTTTTAGATTTAAGAAGAGGTGCGATAATTCTTACGGCGATTCCAGTTGAAAATATAAATATATGAGCATCAAAATCCTTGAAAACTTCTTCAAGCTTTTCTGACAACTTTACAAAACGCACCGGATTTTTAGAGAAACTATTGTTTAGCTTTTTTAACCCTTTTAATTTTTTCAAAAGACTTTCAGAAATAAAAAGTATTGAATTGTCAATATTCTTAGCAAGGCTCAGGCCATGCTGAAATCCCGATTCAGTAATTGCCCAGACAGCAGTTTTTTTAATATTGTTTTTTATCTCTGTATTCATGGGAAAAATTTATATCATATAGTTTTGATTTGATAATATCTTGATTTACAACACATGCCTTAACTGCTTTTCCTGCAATAATTAAAGCCTGGCTCTTTATATTTTCTTTTGTAGTAACTTCTGTAATTTTTTCAACATCGCAATATAGAATCTTTTCTTCATCAAACCCAATTTTGTATGCAATTGCGCACAAGCTCTTTTTACCATATGAGTCAGAGAGTATTTTTTCAACTCTTTTTATATGCCCGATACTTAAATAGATGGCAATGGAGCATTTATGAGAACACAGTTTATCTAAGTCTTCTAATGGAGGCACCGGTGTTCTGCCAGAAATTCTTGTTAAAATTAAAGTCTGGGTAATCTCAGGTAAAGTATATTCCATATTCATACTTGCAGCAGCTGCAAATGCTGCAGTTACTCCTGGAATTGTTTTAAATTTAATAGAAAGTTTATCAAGTTCTTTAAATTGTTCCAAAATTGCCCCATAAAGTGACGGGTCGCCGGTATGAAGTCGTACAACTTTTTTACCCGCAAAATATGAAGATTTGACCTTTTCTACAATCTCATCTAAGTGCATGGATGCACTATTTAGGGTTTCAGCCTCCTCCTTTGCCCATGTCAGAAGTTTCTTTGGCACAAGAGAGCCTGCATAAATTATTACGTCTGCCTGTTTCAGCGCATTCATTCCTTTTACAGTTATGAGATCAGGATCACCAGGGCCCGCACCTACAAACAATACAGGAGTATATTCAACATTCATTTTAAAAATCCTTTTTTCCAAAAATAATCCAAACTGGATTTAACGATTCAAATCTATCTCCATAAGGCATGCTTTTTGATCTTGATATCTGAACAGAGATACTCTTTGTTTTCAGTCCCATATCTTTCATTAAGGTAGCAACAGATTCCAGGTTTTGAATTAAAACTGTGTTCACAACAATAATGCCATTTTTTAACAGTTTATTGATTGCATATTCAGTGATTGTTTTAAGGTCTTTACCCCCTCCCCCTATAAATATTCGATCAGGGTTTGGCATTTTTTCAAGACCGTCAGGGAGTTGTGCATGAATCACTTTAATGTTCTGTGTGTTAAAGTGTGATATATTACTTTTTATCAAATTAATACGGTCAGTATTTTTTTCTACCGCATATACTGACCCTTTTGGGATAAGTGAGGAAGCCTCAATAGAAACGGAGCCTGAACCCGCGCCAAGATCCCAAAAAATATGACTCTTAGATACAAAATTAAGCTTCGATAATACAATACTTCTGATTTCTGATTTAGTTATCAGCCCTTTTTCACAGAAGAAATTATGATCTTCCATTCCAATATAAATTTGATTAATATTGCTTGAATCAGGTGATGAGGGAGTTTTTTTAAGGATCACAATATTTGGGTGCAAAAATTTATTTTCCTTAATTTTTGTGAGATCTTCAAACCATGTTATTTTTTCTTCTTTAGTTTCAAGTCTTTCAAGAACACACATTGTAAAACTCAGGTCTTTTTTATCAATAATCTTTTGCGCTATCCATGCCGGATCTTTTTTTTTGTCTGTTAAAAGACAAAACATCTTTTTGCCTGAAACTATGCCTGATCCAAAAATCTTTAATATGTTTTTGGATCTATCTCCATGCAGGCTTAATAGTTGTGCATTCTGCCATGGCTCATTGATTTTTGAAAAAGCTTTTGCAACAGAAGACACATTAGAATAAATTTTTACATTTTCTTTTCCAATCTTTTTAATAAGATAAGAGCCAATCCCATAAAATAGCGGGTCTCCTGAAGCAAGCACAACAATATTACTCGAATTCATGTCTTTTTGAATGTTTTCAACTATAAAAGATAAGTTGTTTTTGATCTCAAGTTTTTTTGTATTAAGGTTTTTAAATACTTTTAGCTGTTCAGTACCGCCAATTAGTAAATTAGCGTTATTTATAATTTTTTCCTGCTTTACAGTGATATCATCAGGACTTAAACCAATGCCAATTATTTTTACAGGTATCATTTAGCCCACCATAAAATATATTATGCCAACAATTATTAAACTTGTAATTCGAAAGCCCTGGCCGGTAAGAAGCAGAGAGAGTCCCATTTTTGGTGAAAAAATCCCAAGATATCTTGGGATTTGGTGCCTTAAGGCTCTAATGGGAAAAGCTATTATATTCCCCAGTAAAAGAGCAATCACAGTTTCTTTTATTGACAGCACTCCTGCATCCATCAAGGCACCTGCGGCTGCAAATCCAGAAGTGAATTCAGCAGCAAAGCTTATCACAACAACAGACAAAGAGTGAACCGGCAAAATATTTGTACTGATTTTGCTTGAAACTATATTATTAAGAAAATCAAAAAATTCATAGGAATTTAATAAAAAAACAAAAGTATATATTGGAACCACCCACATAAAAATACTTATCATACGAGGCAGAAGTTTTTTCTTAAGTATTGATAACACCTTAAGCGAGGCACTCTCACCTTGTAGATTAGTGCTGTTTTCTTTAGGGGTTTTATTATCAGATAAATGTGATTTATTAAAAGTTGATTCGTTATTGTTTAAAGCATGGTCTGGGTTAGATGAAAAATATATTTTACCAAATATCAGGAACAGAACAAATCTCATTACCACAGCACTAAACGTAAGTCCAAAATATATCAGCCCTGCAAAGCCTGTTAAAGGCAGAACTATAAAGATTGTGGTGGGAAGATGAAGAAAATATGCAGGGAGTTGATTTAAATAGTTAGTTAAAAACAATTGCATTTTTGTAATCTTATTCTCTTTAAAAAACTCCACAAGCATACTGTTAGCAATTACCCCGGAGAAAAACGCTGAAATAAAGGCAGCTCCGCATCGATCCCCAAGATTTGA
>JAGLLQ010000046.1 GCA_023140455.1 Desulfobacteraceae bacterium
GATCCTGATACTGATGTTGTAATGATTTATATGGAAGAGCTGTCCAGGGATTCTGAAAAGTTTATTACTGAAGTGAGGGAAATGGCATCTTTCCCAGACCCTTTACCGATTCTTGCGATCAAATCAGGTTCGTCTGTTGCAGGGGCAAAAGCTGCTGCATCTCATACAGGATCTCTTGCAGGCTCTGACGTAATATATGATGCAATTTTCACCCAGGCAGGAATACTTCGGTGTCAAACTGTTAATCAGCTTTTTGATTATGCCCAGGCGTATGCTGCAAAGAAAATTCCAAATGGTGATAATATTGCAATTGTCACCAATGCCGGAGGACCAGGGATAATAGCAACAGATATAAGTGAACAATCAGGATTAAAGCTTGCCAAGTTTTCTGATGCTACTATTAAAGAACTGCATAAACATCTCCCTTCAACAGCAAATTTTCATAATCCTGTTGATGTTATAGGGGATGCAGCACGAGATCGGTACGAGAATACTCTTGCCATTGTAATAAGCGATCCTGAGGTTGATGCAGTTTTGATAATTTTGACTCCTCAATCCATGACTGATGCAATTGGAACTGCCGAGGCAATAGTAAATATCTCAAAAAATTCTGATAAGCCGGTTTTATGTTCATTTATGGGTGTTATTGATGTTTCAGATGGTGTGAAAATTTTACAGGATAATAATATTCCTGTTTATCAGTTTCCAGAAAGTGCAGCACGATCATTAGGTGCAATTCGGGAGGCAAGAAAATGGCGCTCCAGAAGAATATTACCCCAGTACAGACTTGAATATGACAAAGAAAAAGCAAAAAAAATAATAGATGGATATATAAAAGAGGGCAGAACAACGCTTGGTGAACTCGACGGGAATGCAATCCTTAAATGCTATGGGTTTAACACCCTTCCCATGGAACTTGCAAAAAAGAAGAACCAGGCAGCAAAGATAGCTGAAAAAATTGGATTTCCTGTGGTTATGAAGATCGTTTCCAATGAGATTCTGCACAAATCTGATGCCGGAGGAGTAAAGGTCAGACTTGAAAATGCCTCTGATGTAGAAGCAGCTTTTGATGAAATTATGAAAAATGCTCAAAATTATGATCCTGATGCAGCCCTTGAAGGAGTTCTTGTACAAAAAATGGTACCAAAAGGGCGTGAAGTTATTTTAGGTGTGAACAGAGATCCTCAATTCGGGCATGCTGTAATGTTTGGATTAGGTGGAATCTTTGTTGAAGTCTATAAGGATGTTGCATTCAGGTTAGCCCCCATGGCAAGAAATGTAGTTCGAAGAATGGTAAGAAGTATAAAAGGATATCCAATATTAAAAGGATTAAGAGGAGAGAAACCTGCTGATATTGAGACTCTTGAAAAGAATATTTTAAGTCTAAGAGCGATGGTGGATGATCATCCTATTATTAAAGAACTTGATATAAATCCTTTGTTTGTACACAATGAAGGAGAAGGAACTACAGTTGCCGACATTATTATTAAGCTTGAAGAGCCGGAGGTGTAAGGATTTTAACCCTTTATCCGGTTATTCAGAAAATTCAGTACGGCACCCATGGAGATGGCAAAAAGAAGTCTGACATTAAAATACGAAGTAAAATTCAATCCATGTGTGCAATAAAGAGTCTTAAGGCCTCAGGGCAAAGATCAGGATTTTATCCTGAAAAACTGACAAAGGCTGAAAATGGGCAGCCTTTACCCTTCAATGGCATTTTCTGGTCTGTCTCTCACAAGACTGAATATACAGCAGGTCTGGTTTCTAAATCAGCAGCAGGCATTGATCTTGAAAGAATTAAAGATGTATCTGCAGCTCTTTTTAAAAGAATAGTTAAGAGTCATGAAAGAAAATGTTTTAAAGAAGATGACCATAATATTATTTTTTTCAGATGCTTTACAGCAAAAGAGGCGGTTCTAAAAGCAGTGGGCATTGGATTAATAGGCTTGTCTAATGTTAATATTATAAAGGTTGTAGATTCAAATAATATTTTGCTTAGATATAAAAAGGATGAGTATAAAGTTGAGCATATTTTTTTTGACAAATATATTGTGTCAGTAGTAAAGGATAATTACAAAGTTAGCTGGCAGATTGACTGAATATTTTATTTTAGGAGGCTGAAAATGGAAGAGGGTAATGGTTTTGTAATGGAAGATAGCCCGGAAGATAAAAAACCAACCGGTAAGAGTGCTTTTCAGGTTGATTTTTCAAGTTTTATTCTATCCCTTTATTCTTCTGCTCTTGTCCAGTTAGGGAAAGTTGAGGACCCGACCAGCGGGAAGAAAGTAAAAAATATTGATTTTGCAAAACAGACTATTGATATTATTGCAGTGCTTCAGGAAAAAACAAAGGGGAACCTTGATGCAGAAGAAGAAAAGTTGATGAATACTCTGCTGCAGGAACTCAGAATGGCATTTGTCGAGGCACAATAGTAATGGTAACGATCTTGTCACCGGCAAAGATCAATTGCTTCCTTTATATTACTGGTAAGAGAGATGATGGATATCATGAATTGGCTTCATTGATGACCTCTCTTGAATTTTATGATGAAATTGAAATAAAAGAGACTGTAGATAAAAGGATTGAGGTCATCTGCAGCCATCCGGATGTTCCGGAAGATGAATCAAACATCGCTTATAAAGCAGCCTCTCTTTTTTATGAAAACCTTTCTTTATCTGAAATGAATAAAGAAAGTACCGGGAAAAATGGAGTTTCAATAAAAATTAAGAAAAAAATTCCAGTCGGGGCTGGGCTGGGAGGTGGCAGCAGCAATGCAGCAAGTGTCTTAATGACATTAAGTCAGTTACATGGGAATATTTTTTCAACTTCTCAATTAATGGAAATGAGCCTTTTGCTTGGCGCAGATGTTCCCTTTTTTATTTTTAACAGCCCCGCAATCGCAAGAGGCATAGGAGAGAAACTAACAAAATGTGGCACATTGCTCCAATATTATATACTGTTATGTTATCCTGGGGTATCTGCATCAACACATAAAGTTTTTAAAAATTTCGATATAAAGTTGACAGAAAAGCGGAAACTTGATATAGATATCCGGTTGAATATTTGGGATAAAAGTAAGAAGATTGATGTTGCAGAGTATATGCACAATGATCTTGAAGATGTGGCGTGTAGACTATATCCTGATATTAAGTATACAAAGGAAGAGATGGAATTTGTTCTGTCTGAAAAAGTTTGCATGACAGGTAGCGGATCCTCTCTTTTTGCTTTTTTTGTTGATTATGAAAAGGCTAAAAAAGCTTATTCGCTCCTTTTAGATAGATGGAAAGGGAGTAGAAAAGAAGTTATTTTGACTTCTTTTAAAATATAGATGTTTATTTCAACAAGTTTGTAAATTGAACTTGCTGGGGCGTCGTCAAGTGGTTAAGACACAGGGTTTTGATCCCTGGATTCAGAGGTTCGACTCCTCTCGCCCCAGCCAAAATTATTATTAAGGACTTTAATAAAGACTTTTATTATGGATGAATTATCAATTTTTGCCGGCAGCTCAAACCCGGACTTTGCTGCAAAAGTCTGTGATTATCTTGCAAAACCTTTGGGTAAGCTAAAAGTCAGTACTTTTAGCGATGGAGAAACCCAGGTTGAAATTCATGAGAATGTGAGAAGACAGGATGTATTTCTTATTCAATCAACCTGTAAACCTGTTAACGACAACCTTGTAGAACTTTTATTATTGGTTGACGCTTTTAAGCGTTCTTCTGCAAGCAGGATTACTGCGGTTATTCCTTATTACGGATATTCAAGGCAGGATAAAAAAGTTGCACCCAGAGTTCCAATCAGTGCAAAACTTGTAGCAAATCTTTTGGATAATGCGGGTGTGGACAGAGTAATTACCATGGATCTCCATGCAGGGCAGATACAGGGTTTTTTTGATATTCCTGTGGACAATCTCTATGCTGCTCCTATAGTTATTGAGAATATCAAGTCGACTTTTGGTGAGGGCTTAGTGGTTGTCTCTCCTGATGCCGGTGGTGTTGAAAGAGCACGTGCTTATGCAAAAAGACTGAATGCAGGGCTTGCGATTATTGACAAGCGGAGAAGTGCACCAAATAAAGCAAAAGCAATGGCATTGATTGGTGATGTTAAAGGTAAAATTGCAATTATTCTTGATGACATGGTTGATACTGCAGGAACACTTGCACAAGCATCCAGAGCCATCAAAGATAATGGAGCAAAGGAAGTACATGCATATTGTACTCACCCTGTGCTTTCCGGGCCTGCAATTGAAAGAATTGAGCAATCAGCGCTCTCAAGTCTGGTGGCAACAGACACAATCCCTCTTTCAAAAGAGGCAAAAAAATGTGAGAAAATAAAGACACTTTCAGTTGCAAAACTGGTGGGTGAAGCGATAATACGAAGTTACAGAGGTGATTCTGTAAATTCTTTGTTTATATAATTTATTTTGTCTGTATTGTTTAAAATAATGCAGATAAGGAGGATAAAACTTTGGAACTAATTGATTTAAAAGCAGAACTTAGACAAGAGACTGGCAAGGGTGTAGCACGAACTTTAAGAAGAAATGAAAGAGTGCCTGCAATTGTTTATGGTTCAAAAG
>JAGLLQ010000460.1 GCA_023140455.1 Desulfobacteraceae bacterium
CCAAAACATGGTTCAGCTCCTGCAGGAGGGTCTTCAGATTTCTTACCATGGTACCTTTCCATGGAAGATGCCATGTGGAACTGTGTGTCATGTGAAATGTGGTCTGCATATAAAGTAAAACAAAAAGGTATGATTACTAAGGTTGTGCCAGTCTTAAAAGTTGACGGTGAGTGGGTAAGAAATCCAACTGTTGAAACTGATAAATATCTTGAAAACGGTGAAATAGTATATGGTGAATCTAAAACCGGTCAAGAATTGAAAGATGGAAGAGCATTTTTAAAACAACATCAGGCAAATGCAGATTTTGAACTTCTTGATAAAGAAGTAGATAAAATAGTCTGGAAGTTCTCAAATCTTTTCCCTGGCTGTCTTATTAAATCCATTGACGGTATCCGTCAGAAAAAGAAATTTTTCTGGGATGCTTTTAAAAGTGATCACAGACATTGGCTTGCAGCTAACATGTCTGGTGAAGCTTTCCTTGGTTTTGGTGCATTTAATACCAAAAGAATTACAGGTCAGGATACAATAGACTTTATTAAATTCCGCCAGAATGTTGCTGATTCAAGAGACTGGGACATGGATATGTTTGCAGAAGTTCTGGGCAAACCCCAGAAATAATAAAGATCAAGAATAGCATTACGATAAAATAAGTAATTGTTAAAAAGCCGTGATTCAGAGTAGAACTACTTTTGGATCACGGCTTTTCACTTTTTCTTAACTTTAGCTACCTGCCTGCCGGAACAAAAACGTTTTTTTTTTATTTATAACCTGATATACTAACTCAACATTTTCAAATATTTCTAATTATCTACTGATCTTTTATTTGATTTCAAAATTCAATTAAAAGACCTGAATTAGCACAAACAAGGGAAAATAGAGTATGATGTGCCGATTGAATGTGTTGAAAAGTTTGATATCCTTTTTTATAATTATCTCTATATTTACTTTAACAAGTTGTTCCGCAATTGTTTCTTCTGCCCTGTCTGGCATGATGGATAACCTCTCTACTACTATACTGAACAATAATGATCTTGAGATGGTTGAGACAGGAGCTCCGGCCTATCTTTTAATGATTGACAGTATGGTTAAAGAAGAATCAGATAATGAAGAGATGTTGATTTCTGCTGCTGTTTTGTATACAGCTTATGCTGATACTTTTGTAAGTGATAAACAACGAGCTCGTAAAATGGCTGATAAAGCACTTGGCTATGCTAATCGTGCATTATGTTCCAGGAAATCAAATGCCTGTTCATTAAATACTGTTAAATATGAAAAGTTTCAAAATATTATTGAAAAGTTGGGGAAAAAAGATATTCCTGCTCTTTTTACACTGGGTAGCTCATGGGCAAGTTGGATAAGAGCCAATAGCAATGATTTTAACGCAATTGCAGATATTTCACGGATTGAGATTATTATGCAGCGTGTTGTTGAACTTGATGAAACATATAAAGATGGCGCTGCATTTCTTTATCTAGGTATTTCTGCTACTTTACTTCCACCTGCTTTAGGAGGTCAACCTGAAAAGGGGCGTAAATATTTTGAGAAAGCAATCAAACTTTCCAAGGGGAAGAACTTTATGATAAAAGTCATTTTTGCAAAACAATATGCAAGAATGTTGTTTGACCGTGACCTGCACGATAAGCTGCTTAAACAGGTCTTAGACAGAAACCCAGTTATTCAAGGGTATACACTTGTTAATACATATGCGCAAAAACAGGCAAGGCAATTGCTTGAAAGTGCTGATGAATATTTTTAAGTTATTATGCATTTCTAAATCGGAGAAAATTATGAAATTGTTGTGCCTTAAATTAATTCCTAAATTATTAATTCCTAAATCATCCTTTATGAAAAAATTTGTATTAATTTTATTTTTTGTTTTTATAGGTTCCTTTATAAATTCCAGTGTTTATTCGACAACTCTTAAAATTGCTACAATATCTCCTGAAGGTTCCATGTGGATGGAGAAAATGCGCA
>JAGLLQ010000461.1 GCA_023140455.1 Desulfobacteraceae bacterium
ATCTTTCAACTTCAACTGTAAAATCAACATGGCCGGGTGTGTCTATGATATTTATGTCATGATGTCTCCATCTGCAATAGGTTGCAGCTGAAGCAATGGTTATACCTCTTTCTTTTTCAAGCTCCATTGAATCCATGATAGCTCCGGTGCCATCTTTTCCTTTAACTTCATTGATTTTGTGGATTCTGTCTGTATAAAATAAAATTCTTTCAGTAAGTGTTGTTTTACCGGAGTCGATATGAGCGCTTATTCCAATGTTTCTAACGCTTTTTAGATTTCTTTCCATGATCAGTCTTCCCTTAAAAAAATTAACAGGCAATTGTTCAAAAAAAATTGCCAAAAATTGCTAACAATATTCATTATGATTCAGTTACAGCTTATTTATTAATTGAATAATTGAAAAAATGTTGCGGTTTTGTTAGTATGTTCTCTTTGTTAAAAAGATGAATATTATCAGAATTTTAAAAAATATTCAACGTAATTTTTAAATGACCATAAAATGAGCTGTGTATGAATACATCTAAAGAATTATTTTTTAATGATAAGTGGAAGGCAACAGTTGCAAATGGAAGCAAACATTTTGGATTAAGCCTTAATGACCATCAACTTGACTTGTTTGCAGCCCATGCTGCGCACCTTCATATGTGGAATAAAACAATAAATCTTACTGCAATAAAAGATCCGGCAGAAATAGCATTAAAGCATTTTATCGATTCAATTGCCTTAGTTCCATATCTAAAACCCAATTCAAGAATTTTAGATATTGGTTCGGGAGGCGGGTTTCCTGGATTTTGTTTAAAAATTGTAAACCCTGATTTGAATATTGTGATGATAGATTCTGCCAAGAAAAAAGTAAATTTTTTAAAAGATTTGATTCGAACCACTAAAACAGAAAATATTGATGCAATCCATGTCACGGCAGAGGACCTTGCAAAACAAGAGAAGTATAAAAATAGATTTGATATTGTTGTTTCAAGAGCATTCTCAAACCTTGAAAAATTTTATAAACTTTCAAAAGCATTTTTAGATGATCAAGGGTTCATCCTTGCCATGAAAGGTCAAAATCCAATAGATGAAATTAAACAATTAAGAGAAATAGAAGATACCAAAAAATTAAATATTAATACATATTCATATTCCTTACCTTTTCATAATATTGAAAGATCAATTGTTAAAATTAATTCTTAAGGTGCTTGTTAAAAAAAATGTTGGGAACGGTCCTCCTCCGGAAGGCTTTGTAATATGAAGACCGCTTTCAACACGAGTTCGAGCATTTTCTGAGCTCATAGGTTTTGTTTCTTTAGGGGTACATCCTATCAATTCTTGATTTTTCTTGACATTTTGGCTGATTTTACACTATATATATAGGCTTAATTTATATTTTGATCGACACTGATCGTTAATCTGGAGGAAAGATGGATTACAAAGATACATTGAATTTGCCTTCAACCAAATTCAAAATGAAGGCTAATTTACCCAATCGTGAACCTGAAATGCTTAAAAAATGGGCTAAATCAGGACTGTATGAAAAAGTATTAGAAAAAAATAAAGATAACACACATTATATTTTACATGACGGCCCTCCCTACGCCAATGGACATCTTCATATGGGACATGCCATCAATAAGATTTTAAAAGATATCATTATCAGATCAAAACAAATGTCAGGCTTCTATGCGCGATATGTCCCTGGATGGGATTGCCATGGACTTCCCATCGAGCATGCAGTAGATTTAAAGCTCGGTTCAAAGAAAAAAGATATTACAGAAGTTGAAAAGAGAAAATTATGCCGTGATTTCGCAAATAATTTTGTAGGTATTCAGCGCAATGAATTTAAACGTTTTGGCGTTGCTGGAGAATGGGAAGAGCCTTATCTGACAATGAATTATGAATACGAGGCAAGAATTGCAAAAGAATGTGCAAAATTTGCTTTAAATGGCAATATGTCCCTTGGTAAAAAACCAATCTACTGGTGCTGTAATTGCCAGACTGCTCTTGCAGAAGCTGAGATTGAATATCATAATCACACTTCACCTTCAATTTATGTAAAGTTCCCTTTAAAAGATGACATTTCTGATTTGGTACCTGGTGTTAAATCAAAAGATGTATTTTTTGTGATATGGACAACAACTCCCTGGACAATTCCTGCGAATCTTGGAATATGCCTTCACCCTGAATTTCTTTATTCTGTTGTGGATACTGAAGATTCAGGGATTTTGATTCTTGCCAAAGAAATGTGTGACAATGCTTTAAAAGATTTAGGAATTGAAAACTATACAGTTTTAGGCGATTTTGAATCTAAAGTTTTTGAGAATAAAAAATGTAAGCATCCATTATATGATAGAGATTCACTTGTTATTTTAGGAGATCATGTAACCCTGGAAGCAGGTACTGGTTGTGTCCATACAGCACCAGGACATGGTGCGGACGATCATATAGTTGGTAAAAAATATGGTCTTGAAACATATTCTCCTGTGGAAAACAATGGTGTATTCTCAGATGATGTAGAATTTTTTAAGGGTGAATTTATATTCAAGGCAAACAAGAATATCGTTGAAAAACTATCAAGCCTTGGCATGCTTTTAAATAGCAGTGATTTATCACATTCATATCCACATTGCTGGCGTTGCAAAAAACCGGTTATTTATCGAGCTACACCCCAATGGTTTTTGATGATGGAAAAACACGACCTGAGGAAAAAAAGCCTTGAGGAAATAAACAATGTCCAATGGATTCCGTCATGGGGAAAAGAAAGAATTTATTCCATGATTGAAAACCGTCCTGACTGGTGTTTGTCAAGACAAAGATCATGGGGTGTACCAATTGCTTTATTTCATTGTAAGAAATGTAAAGAAGTTTATGTTACAAAAGAATCTATTGATAAAATATACAGCCTTTTTAAAGAACACAGTTCTGATATCTGGTTTGAAAAAGATGCTGAATTTCTTATGCCTGAAAATTCTCGTTGTGCTAAATGCAGCAACACTGAATTTGACAAAGATACTAATATCCTTGATGTCTGGTTTGACTCAGGTGTCAGTCATGCAGCAGTCTTAGAAGAAAAAGAAGGATTTACAAGACCTGCTGATCTTTATCTTGA
>JAGLLQ010000462.1 GCA_023140455.1 Desulfobacteraceae bacterium
GAATCAGAAAATACTTTAATAAAATTCGCAAAAGAGAATGCGATTATTTCATTATTGCGGGGGAATGGTCTGCGATCTGTCAATACCAGGGATTATGACACTGTTATAAGTTATGAAGGCGTTATTAAAACTCCTGTTATTATCTTAGGCAAAGGTTTTGAAAAAAAAAGTGGCTCCTACTTTATCAAAATCCAGACAGACTTCAGTCCGGTGGCTTTTCCTGATAAATGGAAGCACCTGAAAACAAAAAGCCAGATTAAAAAATTCTTTTCTAATTTTATCTCACTTTTTAGATAACCCATAGTATCTTTATTTACTTTCGCACTAATTTAATTTAATATTCAAATGTTTTTAACATTACTTAAAGAGGAAAAAATGAACAAAAAAGAGATTGAAAAACTTACAAAAAAAATTTTAAAAAAAAATAAGATTACTTTTGATCATTTAAATAAAAAAGAAACAACACTGGCATTCTCCTTTGCAGAAGCATATAAAACTTTTCTTAATAATGCAAAAACAGAAAGAGAAGCTGTCTGTGAAATTAAAAAAATGGCTGAGGCTAAAGGGTTTGTTAATATAGATGATGTTTCAGATAAAAACTCTTTAAAAACAAACAAATTCTATAAAGTTTTTAAAGGCAAAAGTATTGGGCTTGCAATTTTGGGAAAGGAGCCTATTGAAAATGGCATAAATATAATAGCTTCGCATATTGATTCACCAAGACTTGATCTCAAACAGAATCCTTTATATGAAGATATTGACCTTGCTCTCATGAAAACACATTACTATGGGGGAATAAAAAAATATCAATGGCTTAATGTACCACTGGCACTACATGGAACAATTATTAAATCTGATGGGGAAAAACTTGATATAACAATTGGAGAAGATATAAAAGACCCTGTTTTTGCTGTCTCAGACCTCCTGCCTCACCTTGCGGGGAAACTGCAGCAGAATAAAAAAGTCTCTGATGTGTTTGAAGGTGAAAAGTTAAATATTCTCTGTGGAAGTATGCCTTTAGGTGATGAAAAATTAAAGCATCGATTCAAGCTTGGTGTTTTAAAACTTCTTCATGATAAATATGGGATAACAGAAGAAGATTTTGTCAGTGCTGAAATAGAGGCAGTTCCATCGGCAAAAGCAAGAGATATTGGATTTGACAGGTCTATGATTGGAGCATATGGACAAGATGACAGAATTTGTGCTTTTACAGAACTTAAAGCTCTATTTGATCTAAAGAGCCCTTTAAAACCAGCCATGGCTCTCTTTTTTGATAAAGAAGAAATAGGGAGTGAAGGAAATACCGGTGCAAAGTCAAACTTTGTGGAAGATTTTACTTTAGATCTTCTTTTTTTGAATAAAGAGAAAACTGATTATAGAACCATGAGAAAAAGCTTAATTAACTCTCAATGCCTTTCAGCAGATGTTAATGCAGCAATGGATCCTAATTTTAAAGAAGTCCATGAAAAAATGAACGCAGCAAAACTCGGATCTGGCATCTGTATTACAAAGTATACAGGAAGTCGCGGTAAGTCGGGTGCCAGTGATGCTAATGCAGAATTTATAAGCAGAATTATAAGAACATTTAATAAAAACAAAATTATATGGCAGACAGGTGAACTTGGAAAAATAGATGAGGGTGGCGGAGGTACTCTTGGAAAATTCCTGGCAGAATCAGGCATGGAGGTTCTTGACTGTGGTCCTTCTCTTCTTTCAATGCACTCTCCACTTGAGATATCAAGCAAGACTGATATCTACATGACATATAAAGGATATAAAAGTTTTTTTGATTTGCACAAATAATAAATTAGTACATGCTTTTGTCATAGTTATAATAATTTCAGTCTCTGCTTTTCTCACTCCTGCAGAGGCTGAAAACAACAATATCGGATATCTCCTTACAGACAAATACGGAAACATATTACTTGCTGAAAATGATAACAAACCTTTAATCCCGGCATCAATACTTAAAATAGTTACATCACTTGCAGCAATATCCTGTCTTGGAGAAGATTTTAGATATCAAACCTTTTTTTACTATAATAAACAAAGCTCCAACCTTCATGTCAAAGGATTTGGAGATCCCTTGTTTATATCTGAAGAAATCAAAAAGGTCTGTAAGCTCCTGTCTTTGAGACTAAAAAAAGAAAAAATAGAAACTATTAACAGTATCATTCTTGATCATTCTTTTTTTGAAGATTGTATTGATATTCCCGGAAGAGGAGATACATTAAACCCCTATGATGCCTCTCAAGGCGCATTGTGTGCAAACTTTAATACCATTTTTTTTAAAACAGATAATACCAACAGATATATCAGTGCTGAAAAACAGACCCCCTTGTTACCGATATTTACAAAAAAAATAATTGCAACAAACCTTAGAGAGGGCAGGATCACGCTTTCTGAAGAAGAAAGCATGACTTACCCGGGGCAGCTTATAAAACACTTTCTCAAAGAAGATGGGATTAAGGTTGCAGGAAAAATTTCATCAGGAAAGCTCCCAGAAAAAATTGATTCCAAAGGACAGCTTTTCTATATTTATAACTCTGATATTGATTTAAAAGAGATAATTCAAAAATTATTAAAATATTCAAATAATTTTATTGCTAATCAGGTCTTGTTAACATTAGGAGCTCATATTTCATCCCCGCCCTCCAACCTTGAAAAATCAGTTGCAGCTGTTAATTCTTTTTTATCTGATAATTTTCAGGAAGATTTTAATAGAAAAAAAATTAAATACGCTGAAGGGTCCGGGATATCAAGAGAAAACAGGCTCGCATGCAAAAGCATGATAAAAGTCCTGATAAAATTTATGCCCTACCATGGTTTATTGAGAAACAATGACAATGGATTTTATAAAACAGGTACGCTTTCAGGGATAAGAACCAGAGCAGGCTATATCAAAGGTGATCATGAATTATTATATCCATATGTGATCATGATAAATCAGAAAAATAAAGATTATAAAAATATTTTAGAAAAAATGGAAAGAAAAGTTAAAAGTCTTTAGATCTCACCTTTTTCAATATAGGCATACGCACTGTGATTATGAATTGATTCAAAATTTTCAGCACTTACAGCAAACCATGTAATATTAGCGTCAGCTATCAGCTCAGAAGCAACTTCTCTCACAATATCTTCCACAAACATTGGTTTATCATAGGCTTTTTCAGTAACATGTTTTTCATCTTCTCTTTTAAGGACCGAATAAAGTTCACATGAGGCAGATTTTTCTACAATATTTACAATATCCTCAATCCATATAAACTTTTTAAATCTTACACTTACAAGTACTTGCCCACGCTGGTTATGAGCGCCATATTTACTAATTTCTTTTGAACATGGACAAACAGATGTTACCGGGACTGCAACCTTTAAAACAAGATCTCTGTTTTTTTCTTTGTCTGATGAGCCTAAAATTGTGCAGGAATAATCCATAAGTCCTGGAGTACCTGACACTGGAGCAATTTTACTGATAAAATAAGGGAAAGCAATTTCAATATGAGAAGATTGTGCCCCTAAAGTTTTTTTCATATCCTCTAAGACATTTGTTAAAGATTCTAAAGACACTTGTTGTCTGAATTGATTGAGCATTTCAACAAACCTGCTCATGTGAGTGCCTTTTAATTGATGAGGAAGATCAACAAACATACTGATTTTTGCAACAGTAGATTGGAACCCTTTTGATTTATCACGCACTTTCACAGGGTATTTTAATTCTTTGATACCAACCTTATCTATTGGAATATTCCTGAAATCAGGCTGATTTTGAATATCAATCATTTATCACCTGCCCCATTGCTTTAAAAATATTACCTTTTATATGACTGTTTTCCATATATAAATTACCAAGCATATCCCTTACAGCGTCTCTTTTTGATGCACTGTCACTGGGACATGAACTAACAAAATCAGGCATATTGAATTTTAAACAATATTTAATAATTTCATCCTTTTCAAGATAACTTAGTGGCCTTATTACCTTAAACTTATCATTAAAAAAAGATTGCCCGGGCTTCATAGTGCCCAACTTGCCTGCATAAAGCATATTAATAAAAAAAGTCTCTATAATATCATCTTTATGATGTCCAAGTGCAATTTTCTTACATCCAAGTTCCTGAGCTATTTCAAAAAGCCGTTTCCGTCTTAACCTGGAACATAAGAAACAAGGGTTCTCTTTATTCTTTTCAGAATGGGCATATACACCGTAATCAGTATATTCTATTCTGATCGTTCCGTAATGCGTGTTAACGTAAGCTTCAAGCTCTTTTGAAAATGAATTTTCGAACCCCAGATCAATATAAACAGGAAAAATATTAAAATCAACAGGGGCTTTTTTCTGAAAAGAAAATAAAATATTTAAAAGAGCAAGGCTGTCTTTCCCACCGGAAACACCCACCAATAGATTTTCCTGATCCAAAATCATATTGTAATCATGAATCGCTTTACCAACAGCATGATTAACTTTTTTTTGGATCATCCTCATCTTTTTTTACTGTAACTCGTTTAGCAGCTATCTCACGTAAAACAGTAACAACGTCTTTATTTTTAGACTTTATTAAAAAATCGCCGCCTTCTCTTACCTGTCTCACCCGTTTTGCAGCCAGATGAACAAGCTGAAACCTGTTATCGACATTTTTCAAGCAATCTTCAATTGTAACTCTTGCCAAAGGTAAACCTCCTTAATTATAAAATATCAATGACTTCATAAATTCTTTTTCCGCCAGGGGCCTGGATTACGGCTTCATCACCTGGTTTTTTACCAAGAAGTGCTCTGCCAAGTGGCGAAGCAACTGATATTTTTCCTTCTTTGATATTTGCTTCATCCTCTCCAACTATCTGATATTCAACTTCGTCTTCGGAATCAATATTCTCAACCAGAACTTTACAAGCGAATCTCACACAATCTTTTTTTACCTTATCAGGGTCAATGACTTCAGCACTAGCTAATTTATATCCAATCTCACCGATTCTGCCCTGAATAAAGCCTTGTTTTTCT
>JAGLLQ010000463.1 GCA_023140455.1 Desulfobacteraceae bacterium
GCTTTTTACCAATACAGAGAGATTCTTTTTATAATGAAATTTGATATTGAAAAGTTGCATGAGAAAGTAAGAGACAATCAGAGAATAGATATTGATGAAGGGCTTTACCTTTATAATAATGCCGATTTCTTAACACTTGCATCCCTTGCAGACTCAAAGCGCTATAAATTTAATCCTGAAAAAATTGTAACTTATGTAATTGATCGCAATATTAATTATACTAATATTTGTGTTTCAGGATGTAAGTTTTGTGCATTTTTTAAAAAGCCTGGTGGAAATAGCGGATATGTGATTACAAAAAAAGAGCTTTTTGAAAAAATTGAAGAGACTATAGAATTGGGCGGAACACAGATATTGCTTCAAGGAGGAATGAACCCTGAGCTTAACTTTGATTACTATATTGATCTTTTAAAATTTATTAAAGATAATTTTGATATTCATGTTCATGGGTTTTCTCCAACTGAAATCAATTATATTGCTGAGAAATCTTCTTTTTCCATTGAAGAGACAATTATAGCTTTAAAGCAGGCAGGACTTGATTCTATACCCGGGGGCGGCGCAGAAATCCTTTGTGACGAAATAAGAAAAAAAATCTCCCCTGATAAGTGCATGTCTGAACCCTGGTTAAACGTGATGGAAAAAGCACATGGATTAGGTATGAGAACGACTGCTACCATGATGTTCGGTCATGTGGAAGAGCCTTTACATATTTTTAAGCATTTAAATAAATTGAGGAATTTACAGGACAAAACAAAAGGCTTTACTGCATTTATTCCATGGACGTTTCAACCGGATAATACAAGAATAAAAGTTGTAAAAAAGGGTGCTTCTGAATATCTCAGAGTCCTTGCCTTAAGCCGGATTTTTCTTGACAATTTTGATAATATTCAGGCTTCCTGGGTTACCCAGGGAGACAAGATAGCTCAAGTCGCATTGTTTTACGGAGCAAATGATATGGGAAGCACTATGATAGAAGAGAATGTTGTAGCCTCTGCAGGTGTTGATTTTATGCTTCCTGAAAAAGAATTAAAGCGCCTGATTTCTGAAGCAGGGTTTGAACCAAAACAACGGGATTGTTATTATAATTTGTTATGAATACCTCTATAAATGACAGCATCTTAAATCCATTTATTGTAAAACCTGGAAAAAAGACAGAAACCCACAGGGCAGGGTGGGTTTTAACAGATCCCTGGAATATTATTCAAGATGGATATGTCAAAGTAGAAAATTATATTATTCAAGAAGTTTCAGATAATACTGCTTCTTTGGATATCAATGTGTCAGGGCCTCTTATTGATCATGGTTCTGGTGTTCTTATGCCTCCATTGGTTAATGCACATACTCATTTGGAGCTTTCATGTTTTAAAGATAAGCTTGATGTGAATTCTGGATTTGAAAACAGGTTTGAAGAGTGGGTGCGCGCCCTTATTAATTTAAGAGAAATAACTCATGAGACGCTTGTCAAAGAATATGCAGAAAAAGCCGCTACTGACCTTTATAATTCAGGTGTACTTTATGCGGGAGATATTTCAACTACAGGTATCACACAAAAGATATTTGAGAAATCACCTCTGTTTGGAGTATGGTTTCATGAGTTTTTAGGTACAAAAATTGATAAAGAAGAGGTCGCATATATCGGTAAATCCGGAAAATTCCATTGTTCTGTTGCAGGACATGCTCCGCATACCTCATCTCCAGCACTGTTAAAGCATAAGAAAGCCGATGCAAACTCAGCCGGACTGCCGTTTTCGATACATGTTGATGAATCTATGGCAGAAAGAGAATTTATTACAACTGGTAAGGGTAAATGGGCAGATTTTTTAAAGGAAAGAAAGATAGATTTTTATTCCTGGAACCTGCCCCAAAAAAGTCCTGTTGTTCACCTGTTAGATCATGATTTGTTAGATCCTTTGACGCTTATGGTCCATATTTTAAATGTTGATGATAAAGACCTTGAATTAATACAGAAATCCGGTGCAAAAGTGTGTGTCTGCCCAAGAAGTAATATGAATTTGCACGGGAAATTGCCTCAAATTGAAAAAATGCTGGAGGTTGGCATTAAGCCGGCTCTTGGTACAGACAGTCTTGCAAGTTGTGATTCATTAAGTATCTTTGATGAAATGAAATATATAAAAAAGAATTTTAAAAAAATTAATCCTGCAAGCCTGATTGCAATGGCAACACAATATGGTGCAGATGCTTTAGGTATAGAAAAATATGCAGGCAGTCTTGAAAAGGGAAAAAGTGCAGAAATGCTTTATATCCCCTTAGAAGCAAAAACTGAAACAGAACTGTTGGAGAAAATTACAGAATATGAGTGGTAAGATTAAATATAGAATGGGTAAAATTAGCTACATTAACGCCTCCCCGGTTTTTTACGGACTTGATCACGGTCTTTTACCTGATTGGCTGGAAATGGTTTCAAAGCCTCCTGCTGTGTTAAATCATATGATTAAGAATAAAGATATTATAATAAGTCCAATTTCAGCTGCTTTTTATGGAATGCATCATAAAGAACTGCTTGTACTCCCGGATTTATCAATTTCCTGCCATGGAAAAGTTATGAGTGTTATACTGATGAGCAAATACCCCATGGAAGAACTGGATGGGAAAAAAGTGGTTTTAACAGAAGAATCTGCTACAGCAGCTTCTTTTTTAAAGATGGTTTTTTCATTGAAAAATGTTTTGCCCGGCCTTGAGACGCGCTCAATTAAAAAAATTGAAGATGTTAAAGATGATGTGGATGCTGCTTTGATAATTGGTGATGCAGCTTTAACACAACCCTGGGACTCTTTATTTAAACACAGAATAGATCTTGGAGATTTGTGGTATTCAATGACAAAATTGCCTTTTGTGTTTGCAGTATGGGTTGTCAGGAGATCCTTTGCTGAGAAACAGCCTGATGTTGTTAAAAATATTATTGACCTTTTGAATGAATCAAAAAAAGGTGGTTATTCAAATATTGAAAAAATTATTAAAACAGGTTCAGAAAAATTAAATCTTGATCAAGCTTTAATCAAAGATTATTATAATCATCTATATTGTGATTTTGGCACTGAGAAGATCAAATCACTTGAAATATTTTTCAAATATCTTTATGAAGAAAGGATATTAAAAGAAATAGTAAAAGTTGAGTTGTTTTCTTAGATTGACTAACCAGGTAAGGGGAACTATATGAAAATAAAAAAAATTTTAACAATTTTTGTAATTATTTTATTCGTTGTTATGGCAGGTCTTTTGATATTTATTAATAATTTTTCAAAAAAAGGTCTCCCTGACTACAATCAAACCCTCTCTATCCCCGGGCTTACTAAAAAGGTTACTATATATCGTGATAAATACGCAGTGCCCCATATCTATGCAGAAAATGAACATGATTTATATCTTGCAACCGGATATGTGATGGCACAAGATAGAATGTGGCAGATGGATTTAATAAGAAGAGTTTCTCTTGGCAGGTTAAGTGAGATTTTTGGAGAAAAGATGCTTAAGGCAGATATGTTGTTTAGAACCTTGGGTATTCCTCAAAAATCAGAAATGGTTCTTGGCAAAATATCAGATGAATTAAAAGGGCATATGGAAGCCTATGCTAAAGGCGTTAATTATTATATTGAGGAACATAAAGGCAATTTTCCCTTGGAATATAATATTTTAGGATATACTCCCGATAAATGGGAGCCTGTCCATA
The DNA here is from genome assembly GCA_023140455.1 of Desulfobacteraceae bacterium. The sequence continues at coordinate 3,689 of JAGLLQ010000463.1, forward strand.
CACTTAATTTGATTGGATATATGGCATGGGATCTTGCAGGAGGCTGGGCTTCTGAAGTTGTTATCAGCAACCTTGAGAAGAAATTGGGAACCGCCTTAATAGAAGAAATTACACCGAAGTTTGATAAACATGGTCCGATTTTTCCAGATTATGTTAAAGCGGATCTAATTGATAAATTATATAAAGATTTTGTTTTAAGCAAAGACACAATAAATCACCTTGGGGTTCAGGTACTTAAAGCAAGTAATAACTGGGCAGTTTCGGGGGCAAAGAGCACTACTCAACAACCAATTTTAGCTAATGATATGCATTTAGGGTTAAACTCACCTGGAATCTGGCTTCAAATGCACCAGAATATTAAAGGGAAATTAAATGTAACAGGCGTTGCTCTCCCGGGAGCTCCGTTTGTAATATGCGGGCACAATGATAATATTGCATGGGGTATGACCAATGTTATGGTTGATAACCTTGATTTTTTTGTTGAAAAGATAAACCCTGATAATCCTGATGAATATCTTTACAAGGGTGAATGGAAAAAAATAAGAACAAAAAAAGAAATAATAAAAATAAAAGGTGGAGATACAAAAGAGATAGAGATTCGTTATACAGGTAATGGACCGATTGTATCTGAGTTAAAGGAAGATATCAAAGATATGGTGATTTCTGCTAAATGGCAGGGATTTGAATACAGTAATGAGCTTTTAGGAGTATATAAGCTGAATAGAGCTAAAGATTTTGAAGACTTTAAAGAAGCTGCAAAAGAATTCATAGCCGTCAGCCAGAATATTGTTTATGCGGATACAAAAGGGAATATAGGTCTTGTTTGTGCAGCAGGAATTCCTATCCGCCCGTCAAATGATGGCTCTATAGTCCAGCCCGGATGGACAGGAGAACATGAATGGAAAGGAGTTGTTCCATTTGATGAACGTCCAGTTTCTTATAACCCTGCCTGCGGTTTTGTTTCATCAGCAAATTATAATACTGCTGAAAATTTTCCATACTATATCAATAAATGGGGCTTTTGTGCACCATATCGTCTTGATAGAATAAATGAGATCATAAAATCAAAAGATAAGTTTTCAGTTGAAGATATGAAAACAATGCAGCTTGATATGAAATCAAAATTATCTGAACTTTTAATAAAAGAGATTGTTGTTGAAACAGAAAAAAACTCGGATTTAACAAAACTTGAAAAAGATGCTCTTACAATACTTAAAGCATGGGACTTTTCAATGGATGCAAAAAGCAGTGCAGCAGCAATTTTTGAAAATTTCAATCTTTATTTTATTGAAAATACTTTTAAAGATCAAATGGGAGAT
>JAGLLQ010000464.1 GCA_023140455.1 Desulfobacteraceae bacterium
AGATTCTCAATGGTTTGATAATATAAATACAGACAAAAAAGAGACTTTTTCAGATATTGTTCAAAAAAGTTTTTCCGATACTACAGCTAAACTCGAAAAAGAATTAGGTTCAAGTGTTAACTCTTGGGAATGGGGCAAAATGCACACTTTTACTTTAAATCACCCCTTGGGATCTGTAAAGATTCTTGATATGATCTTTAGTTTAAACAAAGGTCAATATGAACTTGGAGGGGCCCTTCATACCATACCTCAATATGCGTATGACTTTAGGAAACCTTTTAAAGTAAATCATGGTCCTTCCCAAAGACATGTTTATGACCTTTCTCAATGGGATAATTCGTTTTCAGTTATTCCAACAGGTAACTCTGGAATCCCTGCAAGCAAACATTATTGTGACCAAACCGAGTTGTATATAAACGGTGAATTCCATGCTGATTATATAAGCGAAACATTGATAAAAGAGAAGGCAGAATATACTATGGTGATAAATACTGTTCAGTAGATCAATAAATTGAGTTTTTAGTTTAAATAATCACATTTGTTTAAAAAGATGTATATGACTGCGACTGACTGTTAAACGTTGGTATTGTCTCGCTCAATTTTTGATCACTTAATTGCAAAAAATCTTTATATTTTTCAGAACTAAACCCCGAGCTTGATCCCCAAACCAAAATTAAAAATATGTAAGTTACGAGTTTAATACTAATGTTGATTAATTGATTTTTTCTCATTTCATTTTCTCCCTTTTGTATTTTTGGTAATCTTAAATTTGATCTTATGGTTATACAAATCAAATGAGATAGATTGACTTTAAATTGGTATGAATCGAAAATAGAGGGTATAGAAATATGATTGAAAATAAGGGTAATGTAAAAAAATTGAATATTTTTTTAAAATGAACCTTTGTGTTTCTCTTTGTTACATAACTATTATATATTAGTAAGATAATATAAAATTGATTCAATTATAAGGAGTTCATATGAAATTTTGCTGGAACACATTACATTGTAAGACTCAAATTATTATGACCGTTGTTTTCTTTTTGATATCGGGCACCTTCTCAGCAGGTTTTGCAGATAGTAAAAAAAATTTAATACAGCCTAAAAAACAAATCATCCAAAAAGTCAAACCAGTTGCAGCCCCGCTTGTCAGAGCTAAAAAACTTCCTGATTTGTCAGTCTCAAATATTAAAATAAGTCCGGCAAACCCGATGGATTCAGATACAATCTTCATAAAGGCTGTTGTGAAAAATATCGGGCAAGTAAAATCGCCTCCTTCAATCTTTAAAATTCAAATAGGTGGCAAGGTCTATCCACTTATACGTGTTCCCAAGCTGGCTAAAAATCAGCATTGGCAATATAAGACTAAGGTGAATATTAAAAGGCAGGGTAAATATAGAATTACTGCCGTTATAAACCCTGATAAAAAAATTCCTGAAAATAATTATAAAAATAATACTGGTATAAAGAATTTCAGAATAAAAAAAATAGCTCCTACACCAAAAAAGATGACTCCTACACCAAAAAAGATGACTCCTACACCAAAAAAGATGACTCCTAAATCAAAAAGAATGACTCCTACAACAAACAAGATGACTCCTAAATCAAAAAGGATGACTCCTAAAAAATCTAAGCTGAAAACAGTCGGCAGTCCACCGCCATCAGGACCAACTCCTGTGGACGGGCCTGTTCCATACCCTGCACCGGCATTGCAGATTAAGCCGATTGAAGTTTCGCTGGCATCCAAATATCATGCAGAAATCCTTGAAATTGATATTAGACATGAACAAGAAGGCTATTACTGGGAGGTATTATATAAAAATACCGGCTCAGAACCTCTCCCTAATTGGGGCTATTTTATTCGAGTAGAGCAAATATCTGAAGATGGTTCTGCAGAGACGGCAGGTCGTGAATGGATTATGGATGTTTTATATCCCGGAAACACGAAAAAATGTGTAGATAATTTGGCGTGGCAAAAAAAGGATGATACTAAAAGTTTACGGGTTGCAATATGGCGTAATCATTATACTGGCAATCATAAACTTATTACCAGAAAAACTATTCCTTTTCCTAAAGAAAAACTTACCTTAAAGCCATTGGAACTTGCTGTCCAGTTTTCTATAGATATTAGTGAGTTAGAGGTTAAAAAAAATGCAAACCCTGAATATTTGCAATGGCGTGCCCGCATTACTAATGCAGGAGCAAACAGCCCGTCAAACAATCGTTTAAGAGCCCGAGCTATAATTATTTCAAATGACGGGACAGAAGAGCCTGTATCAGGGAATGACCGAATATTATCAGGATTGCATCCGGGAGCTTCTTTTTTAACCAATGAAATTATTGCCATGGGAAGTAAGCAACCTGGCATGGATCAATTGAGACTGGAAATCTGGGATACTGAGAAAAATATTACCATTAAAAGTGCAACTATTCCTTTTCCATCCAATGCAGAGCTAAACGCTGAGCCTGTCTATAGATCACTGCGAATTCAATCTTCAGAATATCTGGGGAATGGTCAATGGAATGTTGAGGTTAAAAATACAGGTAACAATAATATTAACCCCAATGAATTGTCTGTTATAGCAAAATATCATATTAATCAGTCAGTTATGCCGCAAAGCCAGCCTTTTTATAACAATAGTATTATCCCGCCTGGCCAAACTGCAACTATAGAAGGGTTTGGTTTGAGCAATGAAAACGGATGTGAAAGTTTCTGGTGTATTGACCTTTTTGTCTACGATTCAGTTAAAGATAAAACTTATACCCATGTAATTAATACTCCCAATGTTTTGTCAGCAACTATTGAAGATATTCGTCTTGAAAGAAGTGTATTATCCTACAGGCTTGTAAATATGACACCATACCCGGTCAGAGTGACAGTCGAAATTGAGGTAATAGAAATTTGGGATGGTCCAAAACCCCAAAATAATGATAGCAGCTGGTGGGAAGATGTTGTTGATTTTTTAGATGGTGCAGAATTTGATACCTCCGGCCTACAGCCAGAAGTATTGAAAGGTACTGCCCGCAATGTTGTGTTGTCATCTTATGACCTGCAAGCCGGGGGAACACCCATGTTGGTAATGCTTAACGCATCTACTCTAAATGCTATGTTGAGGGCAAAGTGTTCAGGAGTTAATTTTTCAGACTATTCCTATCTTTTTAAAAATTTGCGCCTGACACTAAAAACTGGAGTTTTAAATACAAACATAGGCAATCTTAATGGACAGGATCCATGTACAACTGCCAGAAGTCTTGACCTAAAAATTATAAGTGAAGGTGGCAGCCGTGATATCCCGGCATTTGTATGGTAAAAATGATTTTAGCTATATAATCATTCGAGCAAGGTCTTTAGCCTTCTCAAAACTGGATTTGATGATTGATTGCATTTTTTCTTCGGAGATATTATAAGTATCTTTTGCTTTGGCAATCAATTCATCTAATCCGTTATTTGAATCATCTTCTCTTAATATTGAAACTAATCTTACAGGGCCTAAAGTGTTATGATCATTGTCAACTTTTGGGTTATGATGGTTTTTGATAGCAAGTGCTATATTTTCCGGAAGCCCCCATTCACTGCAGATCCATGTGGCTACTTCTGCATGATCCCAATCCAGTACCTCTTGTTCCAGTTGAGCAAGATTACCGCCTTCAAGATGCCATTTTTTAAAAACAGGATCATAATCATCGCTTCTTTGGCAGGCCAGGAATGGTAAAGCCATATCCTGAAGAAAAGCTGCTGTAAAACATTCAGATTCTTTTGCCGGACATAGAATTTGTGCAAGCTCAAAGGCAAGCATTGCACGTCTTGCAGAAGTTAACCAGAAGTCCTTAGGATCATGCCATTGACATATATTTTTTGGAATACCTTTGGCAACACCAACTCCTAAAACCAGAGATTCCAGCTGGGATAATCCCACAAGCGCAATAGCCTGTGTTAGATTTTCAACTTTATTTTGTGGTGAGAATGCAGCAGAATTTGCAATACTTAAAAGACGCACAGAAAGACCAGGGTCTACAGAAAGAGATTGTGCAATATCTGAAGCTGAAGAATACGGACTTCTGATTTTTTGCAGTATTTGCAATACAACTGATGGAAATGACGGAAGTTCATATTTTCCTAGCACTTTTTTTAATTTTGCTTTAGGACTAACTTTATCTTTAAAAAATGAAAACATATATCACCTTATTTAATTTATTCAGCCCTCCGGGCCATTTTATTGCCTAAAATACTTAAAAGTCCACCTAATCCCATATACCCTGTGATTGCCTGTAAAGTTACAAAAATTTGTCCGGCTAAAGATGCCGGGAGAGCATCCCCATACCCAAGTGTAGTCACTGTAACAATACTGAAATATATAGGTGAGAAAATAGTCTTATGGTCACCATAATCGATGTCCAATTGTGTATATATTGCTGCAAAAATTAATGTGACACAAGAAAGCCATATAAACCATCGCAAAAGGCTTCGGCCGCAATCAGAAGATGCCCACCAGAGTAAATACAGCGCTCTGTGGGAACGGGAAGTGGTTTGAAATTCATAAAGATAATTCTCGTCAGCAATATATCGTCTGACAAGATAAGCACCCCTTAAATCCAATCCTCTTATATCAGCACCAATCCATTTTGCTTTTTTAAAATTTTTTATGCCAAGTAAACGACAGCCCTGCATATCGGCTAGTTCAAAGTTTGTTCCCTTAACATTGCTTTTTTTTAGATCGCTTTCTAAAAGTTTTGACCGTGTAAAGATCGCTCCTGATAAATCTGCCTCTGAAAGCCTGGCATTTTCTAAATTAGAAGCTCTGAGATCCGCATTAGTTAATATTGATCTACTCAAAGTAGCACTGCTTAAATCCGCATTAATAATATGAGCATGCCTGAGGTCTGCCCCTCCAAATCCACATCGTTTAGCGCTGCACTCATTCAGGCTTGCATAGCTGAGATCTGATCCAATAAATTCGCATTCATCCAGAATGACCTGTTCCAGGCTTGTTCTGTGGAATTTTGAATAGCTTAAAATTGTCCCAGTCAAATTGGATTGGTTAAGGTTGGCATATGAAAAATCATATCCTGATAAATCAAGGTCTGTAAGATCTTCATGAAGTAATGAAATTCCTCTAAGATCAAGTTGTAAAGGCCGTTTTGAATTCTGCTTTTTACATTCAGTTTTAAGGCGTTGAACCATCTGATGTGATGCAGTTTCTTCTGTGTCAGGATCTTTTGTATTCCATCGGGATTCAAGAGAGATCACTTCTTCTTCAGTTAAGTTATGTTTTTCATTTTCCATAATACCTCATATTTGTATTATTTTTGCAAATATACAGACTCGCTTATCAAATAATTTGACGAATGATTATGCAGTTATAATATACCAATTTGATTTAAAATTAAAGTTTGTTTTTTATCTCTTGAATAGGAAGTTTGATAATAAAGGTTGTTCCATCTCCTATAGTTGATTCAACCGATAGAAAACCATTGTGGTTTTCTACAATAATAAAATATGAAACAGACAACCCTAATCCTGTTCCAATACCGACATCTTTAGTTGTAAAAAAAGGTTCAAATATTCGTTTTGATATTTTAGCATCAATACCAGGACCATTATCTTTTATTTCAAACACTGCAAGATTTTCCTTACGTGAATATCGGATAAGAAATTGAGGTGAGTTAATGTTTGTATCTGCCATGGCCTCAGCTCCATTCTTTAAGATATTTAAAAACACCTGCTGGATTTCATTCTTTTCACATGGGATTGGCGGGATATTTTCTTGATAGTCTTTTTTGATTTCAATGGAACGGAAATCATATTTCTTTCTCATGCTATAGTCACTCTTCACAAGTTCAATGGTAGCTTCCATAATGTCCTGGAGATAGTGAGTAGATTTACGATGTTTACTTTTTCGGCTGAAGGACAGCATATTTTCTACAATTTTGGCAGCCTGTTCCCCAGATGACCTTACAAGTTCCATCATGGGAAGGATATTTCTTTTTTCCATATAGGACTTTATATCTTTAAGGTTAACTCCTTGCTCCTGGGCGATTTTTATATTTGCAGGCAGATCTTTACTTAATCTGTTGATGATAACCTGAATATTTTGCAGAATACCGGCAAGAGGATTATTGATTTCATGGGCCATCCCTGCTGCAAGACCTCCAACAGACATCATTTTTTCAGATTGAACCATCATTTCTTCGATTCTGACCCTTTCACTGATATCATCTACAAGTATTACAGCTCCCTGAATATTGTCTGATTGAATGGGATAGATTGTTATGTCTGTCAGAATAACTTTGCCTTTAATATTTAGAGTTACCTTAGTTTCTTTTTTAATTTTTTGTTTTTCTATGATTTGTTTTACATTGGATATATGGTGTGAAAGTTGTG
>JAGLLQ010000465.1 GCA_023140455.1 Desulfobacteraceae bacterium
TGGTCTTTTATTGATACAAAGGCATAAAAATGAGTGTCCATCAAACAAATGGCAACTACTACTGCCTGTATTACATCAAAGATAAAAACGGAAAAAAGAAAAAACCCAAAAAAGAGTATTTTGGCAAAGGACTTGAAGGGCAAAAAAAAGCAATTGAGCGGGACCAGGAGCTTAAACTCAATGGCAGAATAAATCCATATATAACTAACCCAACTGAATATGAACAATTACTATTTATCGACATAACAGAACAATACCTTGCATCAAAAGCAAACGATCTTCCGGCAACAAGCATTAATAATATGATGTATCAACTCAATGGAGTGATCCTGCCGGAGCTGGGCCATCTGTCTTATGATAGAATCAATCATCACAGGCTTGATCAATATGTCAAAAAAAGATTAAAAACACCTGTTGTAAAAAGATCAGGCAAAAATTCCAGCATTGTTTCAAATATAAAAAATCCAGATGGCTCTATCAGACTGATAAAAAAAACATCTGTACATCGTGAGCTCTCTGATATTATTGCAATTCTAAACTGGGCGGTAAAAAGAAATTACATACCAAAAAATCATGCTGCAGGATATCAAAAACCAAAGCGGGATGATGAAATCCTAAGACCGCCAGGTGAGGACGAGATAAAAGCTATTTTAAAAAATGCCCCGAACCACCTGCAAAGAGCTTTGTTAATAAATTATTATACAGGCCTGCGACCAGGTGTTGCTGAACTTTTCAATATGACCTGGAATGATATAGACTGGGTGACTAAAACCTTGCTTATAAAATCAGCAAAAAAAGGCGGGATCTCAAGGCGGTCAATTGCAATTCATCCGGATCTGGAAAAAAAACTTATAATCTGGAAAAAAGAAGATAAAGAAAACAAACATCAATTCATTATTCACTGGAAAGGCAAGTCGGTTAAAAGTATTGATTCATCATTTAAAACAGCAAAAAAAAAGGCGAATATAACAAGACGGATCCGGCCCTATGATTTCAGACACGCTGCAATAACACAAATGATTTTAAATGGAGATCTTAAAGCAGCATCGGAAATTGCTGGACATTCAAGCGTAAATATGACAATAAAACAATATGAACACATTACAACGGAAATCAAACGACAGACGGTTCATTCAATTAAATCCATCATCTGATTTCCATGGGAGGAAATTCCCACAAAATAATTCAAAAAAAGCTTGAAAACTCTTTGGCGGGGCGTAGCGCAGCCTGGTAGCGCACATCGTTCGGGACGATGGGGCCGGAGGTTCAAATCCTCTCGCCCCGACCAAGATTTGGGAGATTTTTAAAAATAAAATGTGTCATTTAGTGACACACAAATTTTATACATACCGCAAAAGACCAGCCATGTATTGCACATACAGAACTCACCTTTAATAAATACACAGTATCAGGTACAAACATATCTTTAGATCATCCAGAACCATATACTCCAACAATTGAGGAGATTGACATTTTAATAATTATGAATTAAAAATAAATAAAGTGAATCACATATCATACAAAATATAATACTATACTGCTCTGAATAACCACTTGTTAATCTCCTTACTTCTGGAACAGAAAGAGACTCCGGCAATAGTTCTGGTTAATTGTTTTCCCTATGGGATCACCAAAAGTTTCTGTTGGTAGTTGACAAAAAAATAAATTGACAATTTAAAGATAGAAAAAGGAGCTTATATGAAAAAACTATTAGAAATATTATTTGTAACTTTGTTAGCAATTGTATGTGTCGGATGTATCGCAAGAAAACCAATAGTGACTTTTGAGACGCAAAATATATTTTCATCTACACAGCCACGCCTTAAATTATTAATAGATAAGAATTTGAAATATTCAGGAGAATTTAAAATTGCTACAAAGATGAAAGGCTATAAATTTAATCAAGAATATTATGTGTTTAATGAAGGGAACGAAATACTTACTATTATAATAATGAAAAAAATACCAATAGGCAGTGATTATCATTGGCTTCCAATAAAAATTAAAAAAGGTGAAGATGGCGTTTTAATAGACCAGGGAACTACCAAATTAGCTGGAAAACAATGGAAAACATGTGTCCAGGTTCTCTACTTCAATTCCGAACAACAAGATGCATTTTATTCTAAAAATATAGATATTGACCAACACTATCTCTCTAAAACCTATGTACGTAATTTTTCTGAAGACACACAAGTACAGGTTCTATATTTAGAGACCTTAAAAAGCTATGAGGAAGATATTAAACAATATGTTCGCTTGAAAACATTCACATCTGAACAAGCTGCTATGATCAACGATTTCTTAATAAAAGCCGAAGAGAGCATAATCTTTTCACAATAAATAGTTTAATTAAGTAGAACCTGAAAATATATTATCAATAATAATATATAATCCAAAATATCATTACGTGCAGAATAGTGCTATGATTTGCCTGTTTGATATGGCCTTTGGATCCTATTTAATCTAGAATTTGTTATGTACTCATGATATTAATTTGACTTTATCTTAAACCTTGTTTAATAGTATGGCATGAAAATTATAGATACTATCAGCAATGAAATGTCATTATCCAGCTCCATTGTTTCCGCAGTTGCCCAATTACTGGATCAGGGTTCTACTATTCCATTTATTGCACGATACAGAAAAGAGATGACAGACTCCATGGATGAAGTTACTCTTTCAAGTATCCGTGATCGAATAGAACAATTAAATGCACTGA
>JAGLLQ010000466.1 GCA_023140455.1 Desulfobacteraceae bacterium
GCAGGATCTCTTGCCAATCGATTGGCAAATGTAGACTTTGTTGTTCTTGATGAATTGGGATATTTGCCGTTTTCTCAAGCCGGTGGAGCCCTTTTGTTCCATTTGGTCAGTAAACTTTATGAAAGAACATCTTTAATAATTACTACAAATCTAAGCTTTGGAGAATGGTCAAAGGTGTTTGGAGACAAAAAAATGACAACTGCTCTTCTGGATCGTCTTACACATCATTGTGACATAATAGAAACTGGGAATGAAAGCTGGAGATTAAAAAGCAGAAAATGATATTTTTTTTAACTTTAGGGGGGGGCAATTTTGGACGCTGACAGGGGGTCAATTTTGGATGCTGTTTGACATATTGGAGAAACAATTTGTATACAACCAGGGCAGGGTTCAAGTTTTGACCCACTTCCTACTTATGTTTTGATTGATACTGCTACTATGGAAATGCGTAGGCTGGATTATTAAAATGAAAAGTTCAGAAAAGAGATTGAAGAACACCACAGGTGAAAACTCTCAAAAGGGAGTTACTGAGAAATGGCAACCAATGAGATGTCTGACTCCATTTATCGAAAAACTAAGTAAGGAGGAAACCATGAAAAAAGATGGTGGCCAAATCAGAAATTGGCAATTGCATCACTTGACAGTTGATGACAGCATTAAAGAACAATTCATCAAAATTAATCCTGAAGTTGATGCTAATAATGTAATGATATTAACAGGAACAGTTGTTGATGATCCAACAGGTAGGTGGAGGCCAGGCCATCATTTCAGATCTACATTCATAGTGAATCTTGATAGAAAAAATAATACTGTCGAAACATTAAATACTATTTATCATGTCGATCCTGATACTGAAAACATGGATGTCATGCCTGATTTAGGGAATGAAGTATTAAAAATATTTTACTAAATTTTTTGAACACATATTCGAAACACATTCAAGAGGATGTTTTGTAGCCAACAGTAAATAAAAAATTAAGATTGTATAATAAAAAAAAATAAACAATAATTCCTCAACAGGCAGTTCGATAATAGAGCAAAATGTTAATCGAAAATACCACATCGTGAGATGTCTCACTCCTTATATTCAGCAGTATATGCACAAAGGTAAATTTTTCACTGGCCTAAGAGGTTATCCCAAAGGTGTTGGTTGAATATTAGAATTGGACTTGAACAATGTCTGGAAAATGAAGAAGATAGACAGAAATGCATAAACTGGTGTATTAAAACAGGTCAATATCAGAGAAAAATATGGCAAGAAATTTTTGAAGATAAAAATCATAAAAGAATTGAAGAGGTTTTTGCAACAGATTGTTTTTTTGATCTTCCAAAAGACCAAATGAATTGGTGGAAAAATCATATTCAAAATCATCCTTTTACAACAATAATTTATAAAGACAACCATAAAGTATGTACAGTTGATTTTCGAAAATGAAGATGATAAAAGTTAATTACTTGATAGACGATCATTGATTTTTGAAATCTTGCATACACTGATTTAAAACTGAGGAGATCTTCTATAATCAAAATTCTTTCAAAATAATACGCTGTTATAGCTTACTCTTCTCTAAATACGTTTTTTTAAACAATTAAAGTTGATATAGAATAATTAAATACTATGGAAAATAACTTAAACCATTCAAACCAATCTACGACTAAGACAGAAAATCAAACAAAATTTAATAGGGCTCTCTCTTTTTTAAAAAAATATTCGCTCATTTCGAAAACGAAATTGAGTATACTAATAATTATTGTACTTCTTTTTCTAAAATTCAACGATAACAGGACGATCATTACGCCTATCTCTGTACCTATGTCTTTAACTGAAATAGGTCTTAAAGAAAAAAATATCTCAAAAAAAATTCATGATAAGCTTGAAGATATTGTCAAAAGAGCAAAGAATCTATCAGATTCTCAACAATTCAATTCTGATGATAGTGACTATTTGGAAAATATTGAGTTACCAGGTCTTTTTCAACCCATAATTACTTTAGTTCAAAAAATACCACTATTTAACAAGCAAACCAAAATTAACGGTGAAATCATTGATATTAATGGTCAATATGTTGCTCAAATTAGAATTAGCGGCCCAAAGCAAAAAGAAACATTTTCAGTCTATTCTAAAAATTACGACGACCTGATCCAAAAAATTGCTGAGAAGATAATAATATCTCAAAGGCCTTACATTTTAGCTGCTTATTATAATTCTACACATCAATTGGAAAAAAGCATCGATACAGCAAAAATGTGCCTTTGGAATAGTGATGCAAGGGATAGTGCACATGCGTATAATCTAATCGGAAAAGTTTTTATGCGTATGCATCAATATGATAGGGCTAGGCGTTATTTTAAAGAGGCGATAGAGAAGGATTCTACTCTTAAATTCCCTCATCTAAATATTATCAAATCGTACCTTTCGCAGAACAACTATCACAAGGCCGAAGAGTCAATTAGAGGTTTTATAAAAAAATATCCTTACCTTCCTGATGGAGACTGTGCGCTTGCTGATTTTTATATAAAACAAAATTCATATGAAAAAGCAATTAAAAATTTAGAAAATGCTCTTGAAAAAGATCCCTATAATCGTTATGCATTTGGCCTTCTATCAATCTGTTATCAAGATACTTATAAATTTAAGAAAGCAGAAATTTATGCAAAAAAAACGATTGATTCAAATAAAAACTCTGGTTGGGGTTATCTTTTGCTTGGCAATGCATTTATGGATCAAAAGCGTTTCATAGAAGCTTCCAGTTTATACGATATTGCTCTTCAAAAAAATCCCCACTACATTGACGCTATGATAAATTATGGAAGTGTTTTAAGGTTCCAAAATAAACACGATCAAGCACTAAAACTGTTTAAGAAAATATCTGACAAAGATAAATACAACCTTTTATCATATTCAATTTGGGCTGATATATTGAAAGAACTTGGTCATTACAATGAAGCGATAGAAAAATGTAAAAAAGCAATTGATATAAACCCATATTTTGCCGAAGCTTTCAATGCATGGGGCTGTATACTTGTTGAGCAAGGAGAACATGAGTTCGCAATTGAAAAATTCAAAGCAACACTTAAAATTAATCCCTATCACCAATATGCTAATGAGAATATTGGTGGAGCATTAAATAATCAAAAGAAATATCAAGAAAGTATCGATCATTTAAAAGAAATTAAAAAGAATACAACACCTTCCCATCGCCTCTTTAAAAACTTAGCTATCGCATCAATGAATATCGGGCAATTTGATGTAGCTGAAAAAACTTATCAAGAAGCAATTAGAGTTAATAATTTCTTTATAGAAATCTATATAGGTTGGGCTGAATTATTAATAAAGCAAGGCAAATATTCTGCTGCAATAGAAAAATGTAAAAAAACTATAAGCTTAGACAATAACTATGTATCAGCCTACGAAAAGTGGGGGCATATTTTGGCTTTGCAATATAATGATCAGGAAGCTATAGAAAAATTTAAAACAGCTATAAACTATGATCCAAATTTTTATTTAGCTGAGATTGGTATTGCAAAAGTTCTAACTCGACAGAAAAAATATTCAAGTGCTCTCGACCATTTTGGAAAAATTGAGCTTCTTGCAAAACACTCTACAGTCTTTTATTCAATGAAAGGAAAAATATTAAATGAGCAAAGGAAATACGATAGTGAACTTAAACTTTACAAAACCGCTATTCAAAATAATGAATGCCATTTCATAGAGTTGTATTTAAATTTAGCCGATTCATTTATTGCTATCGGAAAATTCCAGGAAGCAATTAAAAAATGTAAAGCTGCTTTAGTTTTAGACCCTGATTATGCCTTGGCCTATGCTAAGTGGGGTGAGATCTTAGAAGCTCAGTATAAATACAATGAAGCGATATCAAAGTATTCTGAAGCCTCAAAATTAGCCCCACATGAACCATATTATATTGAAAAGAAAGGCAGAGTTTATATTAAGCAAGCAGATTATAAGTCAGCTATTGAGCAATTTAAAAAAGCTATCAGTATTAACAAGTATTGGAATTTTGCTTATCAAGGCTGGGCTAAATCATTATTACATCAAGGATTAAAAACTAAGGCCATCGAAAAATATTCAGAAGCAACACAATTGTTTCCAGAGATTGAATCTACACATATGCAATTAGGTGATGCATTTAAGAAATTAGGACAATATAAAAAAGCAATCGATACATATCAAACTGCTTTAGAAATAAACCCTCTATTTATTAATATTCATTATTCCTTAGCTGAAACTTACTTCAAAATTAATAACAAACAAGATGCTTTTAAACAACTTGAAGAACTTTTAAAAATAAATCCAAACATATTGCTAACTTATAAAAAATTTGCTTGGCTGTTAAACCAGGCAGGTGAGTACGAAAAAATCTTTCAAATTATAAATAGGGCAATAAGTAATAATTTCCATTTTGATTCTATTCAAGAAGAATGGACGAATGCTCTTTTCAAGACAGGCAACACTCAAGAGGCCTTTAAAAATTATGAAAAAACTATAGCTGAAAATCCAAAAGACACCCAAATGTTAGTCAACTATGGAAAATTTTTATTGAAAAACGGACAATCAAAAAAATCGAATGAAGTTTTTGAGAGAGTATTAGCACAAAATCTAAATGATATCGAAATTTATTTTAGTTTGGGATCTGCTTTACGTGATGCTAAAGAATATGAGAAAGCAATCAAAGTATGTAAGAAAGGCATTGGTATTAATAAATATGCACTCTCGGTATATGCAATTTGGGCAGATTGTTTGTTAGAGCAAGGTCTGTATAAAGCAGCTATTGGTATATGCAAAAAATCTATTGGAATAAATCCTTATAATAATATTGATGCCTATATGGACTGGGGATTAAACTTAAGTAGAATGGAGGAATATAAACAAGCGCTTTCGAAGTTTGAAACAATTCTGAACTACGATCCATTTTATATAGAGTCTATTTTAAGTATTGGAAATGTTTATAGTGATCAGAGAAAATATAACGAGTCCATCGATAAGTTTAAAAAGATTTTAGATATGGACCCATATTACGCCAAAGCTTATAATAATTGGGGTAACTCTTTATATCAAATGGAAGAATATGAAAAAGCAATACTAAAAGCTCAAAAAGCTTTAGAAATTGACAATACATTTGAGCTTCCCTATTTTGTTTGGGGAATAGCTTTAATTGAGCTGGGAAAAACTGATTTAGTAATTAAAAAGGTAGAAGAGCTATTAAAAGTTAACCCTAAATCATATCTTGGCTATTACCTTTGGGGGAAGGTGTTATATAATTCAAAAGACTATAATCAAGCGATAATGAAATTCAAAAAATCTCTGGAATACAATTCTAAATATGTAAATGCCTATCACGATTGGGGCATTTCTTTGATGATATTAAACAAAAATAAAAAAGCTATTTCAAAATTTAAGAAAGCTATAGAGTTAGATCATAAAAATGTATCAGCATATTCTAATTTGGGGAATTCTTTTTTCCGATTAAATAGATACATAGAAGCTATAAGACACGCCAAAAAGGCAATAAAAATTAACCCTAAATTTGCAAATGCTTATTGTGTGTGGGGTATGGCTTTAGCTTACCAAAACAAATATGATGAAGCCATTCGAAGATTCAAAAAAGCTATTGAATTTAATCCAAAACTTCTTCTCGCTTATATTGAAATGGGTAAGACTTTAATTAAAAAAGGAAAATATTCTGAGAGTATCTCAATTTTAGAAATAGCCATAAAGATAGATCCCAAAGATTCCAATTTATACAACTATTTGGGAATTGCACTAGTAAGTCTTGGAAATAATAAAGATTCCCTCTCCAAGTTTGCCGAAGCCATCGAAAAAGACACCTATAACTCGGAGGCGTATACCAATTGGGGTGCTGCTTTGAATAATTTAGGCAAATACAATAAAGCTATTACGAAACTCAACAAAGCTATAGAGTTAGATCCGAAATCTTCTATTGGTAACGCTAATTTGGGGCTCTCCTATATAAATTTAGGAAAGATGCATGAGGCTATCCAAAAGTGTGAAAAAGCTATTGAATTAAACCCTAACAATTCTAAAGCCTACTACCTTTGGGGATTGGCCTTGCATAACATTGGGAAACCCAATATGGCTATTTCAAAATTAAACAAATCGATTGAAATTGACGCTGACTCAAGTGAGTCAAGATTTCTATATGGAATTGTATTGATCGGTATTCAAGATTATAATGCTGCTATAAAACAGCTGCAGAAGGCACATGAAATTGATTCTATTGACCCAAGACCTATTGCAAATATAGGCTTTGCATTTTTTAACAAGGGAGATTTTAGAAATGCAATTTCTTATTATAAAAAAGCTTTAAATATGTCACCTAATAATAAGAGAGTGCAAAATAAGGTTATTGAAATTTTTTCTCTTCTAAATGAGGATGATATTAAATTTTTGAATCAATTAAAAAATAAAAAAGCTATTAATCAGATCCAATATAATCAATTTTTAGAAAAATTAATGAAATTGAAAGGTATAAAAACTACAGAGTATGTATTTAAAGGAGCAGCTAAGGCCGGATAGCCTTACGTTCTATTAGTTTCATTGATTACTTATTTAACTGCATCTGTAAAATGCAATTATCCAGATAAACAGTTGAACCACTTGGTCAAAGTAAATTTGCGTGTTATTATATATTTATTCTTCTTCTTATTGCTCTGGAGTCATTGTGGGTTCTAAATTGTTTGTAGCATAGGCATAAGCAAGCCCGGTTGAGCCTTTACCTTGACTATAAAAACCATAGTGCCGCTGCATCCTTTTAGATTTGTGACCAAGGAAAAAGGCAATTTTAACATCTTCATATTGTTCTTTTTTTAGATCTGCGGCCTTTTGGTGCCTAAATGAGTATGGAGAAATATCATTGAATTTGACACCATTTTTTTTAGCCGCATATTTGATGGCTTTATTAAATCTCCCTTTAAATTTTTCAGAATTATTTAAATCATCGTTACCAAGATTGATAATATGAGGACCTCGTTGACCGAGAAGATATTTAATTTTGTGTGATGCAAAGTTACTATTTGGTTCAAAGAATAGTGACCTATACTTATATCCTTTTGTATCAGTAACTTTTGAACCGAGAATATCAGCTTTAATAAAACCTTCAGATATCGATAAGGAAACACCTTTAAATAATTCATCAGGCCTGCATCCGGTTAACATTAGTATAAGCAAGGCGTCTCTGTACTTTATTGAAATGTTTTTGTAAACTTTTTCCTGCCAGTTTTTGGGTAGCCCGACTAAAGACTTTCTTTTTGAATTAGTCTTTCTGGATTTGGTTCCTGTTGATTTACCTGGAAAAAAAGAAACTGAAGTTGGATCATGAACATGTTTAAATTGATAATCACAGTTGCATTCTATTAATGCTTTACAATATCTATTTGCACACAATCTGGAGATCTTAGCCTCCTTATTCTTTTTTTCTTTTGAAAATTTATTATAGTGGTACAAAGCTTTATTTAAGATTAGTGTCATGCCATATTGATAAGCCGCCTTATAGCAATAATAAGATGATTTATTAAGATTTTTTTCTTTGACATATTTATTTAGGTCATACAAAGAATAATCAGCAACTCTAATAAACTTTTTTTTGTAGTCTTGCTTAGATTTTTCGGAAAGATTGATTTGCTTTACAAAGAAGTTCTTTAATCTGCGCATTTCCTTGATGCTGTACTTTTGTTTATCTATATTTATTATATCTTGGATTTCCATAATTATTATTTTTTGCCTCCCTTAATTTGAATACACCGAGCTCAATCTCCAGCTTAATATACTATACTTTCAGTACAGTATATTAAGCCTACGCTTGCGACAAAAATAAAATTTTAAAAAATTTTATTTTTGCATCGCTCGGCATATTATCTGAGGAATTCTCAGATAATATTTTTCCAAGTAATGTAGTTTTTCTTATCTGATAACTTGATATTGCAGCCATAATTTATGAAGATGTTAATCAACTGATCCTTCTTTGAATTTGTAG
>JAGLLQ010000467.1 GCA_023140455.1 Desulfobacteraceae bacterium
AAATTATTAACAATACTTTGAAGTCTTTGAGTCTCTCTCAATACTATCTGCATCAACCTGTAGTCGGATGATCCAGGCTCAGCATTCTCTTTTAAAAGCTGAATTGATCCGGATAAGGAAGCCAAGGGATTTTTAATTTCATGCGTAATACCGGAAAGCATATCATCAACGGCACCCATTCTTTCAACTCTTCTCAAATGCCCCTGAGTAAGTTTCAAATCATGTTTTGCATTTTTTGTATTTAATGCAAGTATCCCGCTTAAAATTGCAATTGCATAGCATGCCATAACAACAATAACAGTTTTAAATATAATATAATTATCACTATAGACTGAAGTCAGGTGTAGTGTTTTAGTGAAAATATTTACAATACCAAAATAATCAAGTCCGACAAGTATACAATACTGTAAGCTTGAAATCGTAGCAATAATCAAGCTGCCTTTATAAAAAATAAATATACTTGAGCATATAATAACAATCAAATAAAGAAATGTAAAAATACTCTCAAAACTGCCAGTGATATAAATAATTGAAGTTACAAAAAATGTCTCAATAATAGCCCATATATATATAAGATATGAACTTGGAACTCCCTTATTTGCAAGAAAATTATAAATCAGTGAAGTTATGAAAAATAATATAGAGACTATATATAAAGAGACAAATGGTTCAGCTAAAAAAGAAATGTTTTTACTAAAACAAAATAATAAAGTTGAAAAAATAAGTATTATTGCAAAAAGAGCTCTAAATAAAAAAATCCACTTTAATTCATTATTAATATTTTTTTTAATAGAAAACAAAATTAATTAATCTCAATTAATCTAAAGGGCTCCTGCCATTTTAAAAATTGGAAGATACATGGAAATTACAAGCCCGCCAATGATTACACCTAAAAAAACCAACATAAATGGTTCTATAAGTTCTGTAAGATTGCCAACTGCCTGATCCACCTCGTCATCGTAAAAATCGGCAATTTTACTTAGCATTATATCCAAAGCACCGGTTGACTCTCCAACAGCAATCATTGAACATACCATTGAAGGGAAAACGCCACTTTCAAGTAAAGGGTCAGCCATGGAGCGCCCCTCAGATATTCCTGTCTTCACATCTAAAATCGCGAATTCAACTGATTTATTACCCGATGTTCTTGCAACAATATCTAAAGTATCAAGAATAGAAACTCCACTTGATAACATTGTACTTGCAGTTCTTGTAAATTTTGCCACTGCAACTTTTCTGATTAAAATACCAAACACAGGAAGTCTTAAAAAAAAATCATCCATGACTATTCTTCCTTTATTGGTCTTATAAACTCTGCTAATCATTATAGGGATAAAAATTACCAAGCCTAACAAAATCCATTTATATTTAATGGCTACATCGCTCATAGTAACAACTATTTGTGTAGGGGCAGGAAGGGCTTTATCCATTGATGAAAACATTTCAGTAAATACAGGAATTACAAATACAAGAAGGACGGCAACGACAATAAGCGCAATTATCATTGTTACTGCAGGATAGATCATAGCCCCTTTTACCTGTTTCTTTAATTTAGCCATTTTTTCCATATACGCTGATAATCTTTGCAAAATAACATCTAATATTCCGCCAGCCTCTCCTGCTGCAACCATATTTACAAACAACTCATTAAAAACCTTTGGAAATTTTTTCAATGCATCTGCAAAGGTCTCTCCAGATTCAACACTTATTTTAACTTGTTTCAACATTTTTTTAAATGTTGGGTTTTCTTGTTGGGAATGCAAAATCTCAAGGCATTGTAATAAAGGCAGACCAGCATCAATCATTGTGGAAAATTGTCTGGAAAAAACAATAATATCATTTTCCTTAACAGGCGGCTGAAGGAAAGTAATATTTTCCAAAATATCTTTCGGTTTCTTTTTTACTCTTATGGGGGTAATTTTCCTTCGTTGCAGGCTTACACGAACCTGATCAGCACTTTCAGCCTCGACTTCACCTTTTATTTTCCTGCCTTTTGGAT
>JAGLLQ010000468.1 GCA_023140455.1 Desulfobacteraceae bacterium
TTATCATAAACACAATAGAGAACAATTGTAAAATAAATTTTAATATACTATAAATAAATATATTAATATAATTTATACAATGATTACAATGGATGATCAATCTTGATTAAAAAAAAAATTAAAGCAGATACTATAATTACAAGCCATATTAATGCTGACTTTGATGCCGTGGCATCAATGCTTGCAGCGCAAAAGCTCTATCCAGACTCTGTCATTATTTTCCCCGGCACTCAGGAAAAAAACCTTAAAGATTTTTTTATCAGTACAATGAGTTATCTTTTTAACATGGCAGAACCGTCACGCATTGACTATTCATCAGTTAAAAGACTTGTTATAGTTGATACTAAACAAAAAAACAGACTTCATGGTGTTAAAGAGCTTTTAGAAAAAAAAGATATTGATATTCACATTTATGACCATCACCCACCTTTTAAAGATGATATAAAGGGCTCCTTTGAGCTTATTCAAGATTCCGGTGCAACTGTAACTATTTTAAGTAAATTAATAAGAGAAAGAAAAATCAGACTTACCAGTGAAGAGGCTACAATAATGGCTCTTGGTATTTATGAAGATACTGGCCTTTTCACTTATGCTTCAACAAAACAGGAAGATTTTAAAGAAGCAGCCTACCTTTTGTCATGTGGAGCAAGCCTGGATACCATCGCAAATCTCGTAGTAAAAGAAATAAGATCAGACCAGGTAACCTGGCTTAACGAACTCTTAAATGAAATGGTGCTACACAAAATTAACGGAATTAACGTTCACATATCAACCATCTCATCACCCAAATATATTGCTGATCTTGCCTCAATCGTCCAAAAAATTGTAAGAATGGAAAACTTAGATGTTTTTTTCACTATCGTATTAATGGACAATAAAGTTAATATAATTGCCCGTAACCGCCTGCCAGATATCGATGTAGGAAAAATACTAACAAATTTCGGCGGTGGGGGGCATTTATACGCAGCATCTGCAAAACTGCACAATAAAACTCTTGTTCAGGTTGAACAGCAGCTTTTAAAAATACTTGATCAAAATTTCAAATCATATTCAATTGCTACAAAACTGATGAGTTCCCCTGCTATTACAATTAATCCTGATATGGAATGCAAAGAAGCAAGCAGGCTTATGACGCAATATAATAAAAACGTGTTATTAGTTACAGATAAAAACTCCCAATCCTCTGTTGGATACATTACAAGACAGATCATTGAAAAAATATTATATCATCAGCTTGAACATATACATGTTAAAGAATATATGAATTCAAATGTTGAAACTATTTCTACCAATGCCACACTTTCAAACATTGAACAGATAATTATTGAGAAAGGACAGCGAGTTTTGCCTGTCATCACCAACAATACAATAAAGGGAGTAATTACAAAAACCGATCTTTTAAATTTCCTTGTCCAGTACAATAAAGATATTAAACAATCAGACCAGGGCATTAAGAACACAATAAAGGAAGTAAAAAAACGTAAAATTAATAATATCATTTCTCAGAGACTGGACAAATTACATCAGGATCTTCTAATATCCTTAGGGAAAACCGGAGATGAATTAGGTTGTAAAACCTACGTTGTTGGCGGTTTTGTAAGAGATCTTCTTATTAACAGAAAAATAGATGATATTGACATTGTTGTTGAAGGTGATGGGATTGCTTTTGCAAAAAAGTTTGCAAAAGCTAATGAATTGAGAACACATGGATATAAAAAATTTGGTACTGCTGTAATAATTTTCCCTGATGGATTTAAAATTGATGTTGCTTCGGCAAGATATGAATATTATAAAACCCCTGCTGCTCTTCCAACTATAGAAATGAGTTCAATCAAATCAGACCTCTTTAGAAGAGATTTCACCATCAATTCTTTTGCAATTTGCCTTAATGCTGATGACTACGGAACAATTATTGATTTTTTTGGAGCAAATAGAGATCTCAAAGATAAAGCTATTAGAGTTTTACATAATCTTAGTTTTGTTGAAGACCCTACAAGAATCTTTAGGGCAATTAAATTTGCTAACAGATTTAATTTTAAAATTGGCAAGGTAACATCTGCCCTGATTAAAAATGCAATTAATATTGACTGCTTTAAAAATCTTAGTGGGTTAAGAGTGTTATCTGAATTAAAACAAATTTTTGAAGAAGACAATCCCATACCTGCGATTAGAAGCCTTCAAAGCTATGGCCTTGAAAAACTGCTTCATCCGGAACTCATTATTGATAATGACACTTACAAACTTTTTGATGAAATTTATAAAGTAGTATCCTGGCATGACCTGCTATATGTAGATGAAAAATATCTACGCTGGTCATTATATTTTATGGCACTCATTAAAAAATCCTCCTTTAAAATTGCTGACGAACTATGCTCAAGACTTAAATTCCCTGAAAAAGAGAAAATTATAATCTTAAAAAATAGACTGAGAGCCCAAAGACATTTATCTGCCCTTGAAAAAAACTTGCCATTAAAGAATAGTGAACTCTATTCTCTGCTTTCTGTTTTTAAAACTGAACTGATTCTCTACATGATTGCTTCTGCAACCACAGAAAACAGCAAAAAAGCAATCACACATTATTATACAAAATTGAAAAATATTAAAATTTCAATCAGGGGAAAAGATTTGCTTAAAATGGGGCTTAAACCCGGACATGATTTCAAAAAAACCTTTGATGCTGTCCTGGATGCCAGGCTTGACAAAAAAATTAATTCTAAGAAGGACGAAAAAAAATATGCTGTTGAATATATCAAAAAAAATAAATTGATTGATTCTAAATAAGGTTCTGTGTTACTCCCCTCATGACAAAATTAAAATTTAATTTTCAGGAAAATATATAATGAAAAATGCAGACTTTTTAACCGGTATTAC
>JAGLLQ010000469.1 GCA_023140455.1 Desulfobacteraceae bacterium
AGTTCTTTTCCTGTACCGCTTTCTCCGGTAATCAATACAGAAGCATCTGAAAGGGATACTTTTTTTATCTTTTCAAGGACAGAGAGTATTGAAGGACTCGACCCTGCGATATCATGCAACAAAACTGCGCCCTCTTCAATATCTTGCATTGAACACTCCTCTTTAGATACTCTTTCTCCTGCAAATACTTGTGTTGTGCTCATTTTAATATTTTCTCTAACTTATCCGAAATTGCCTCTGCAGTAAACGGTTTCACAACATAATTTGATACACCAGCCTGTACAGCTTCAATAACATTTTGTTTCTGAGCTTCAGCAGTAACCATTAAGAAAGGAACTTTTGCATAATTTTCACTTGCCCTTACTTTTTTCAAAAGTTCTAACCCGGTCATTTTTGGCATATTCCAATCTGCCAACACCAAATCAATCTTCTGCTCCTCAAGAATATCCCAGGCAGTTGTACCATCATCAGCTTCCACAAGATTCTTAAACCCAAGCTGTTTTAAAATATTTTTAAGAATCCGGCGCATGGTCGCGAAATCGTCAACAACCAAAACCTTGATGGATGTATCCATTATTTACTCTCCCCTCTTTATAAAAAGTAATGCAAATCTCATCTTTCGAAACAGACTTCAATAGTAAAATCACCACTATCTGTATTAAATGGTATCGCTATTCTGGGCCCATCAGTATAATGAGTAATACTATGTCTAGGACCTGCAACAACTGATGGAATCGCAGCCTTAAAAGATCGCCCTATTTCCTCCAGCTCTCTTCTTGCCTGTCCTGATATCATATTTGTCAATTCTCCGACAGCATCTATAATTTCCGCGTTTATTTCATCCATTTGTTCTCCAAACATATTGGAAACAATAGATAAAATACACTTAGATTCAAATGTTACAGCTACTGTCCCATTTGCAACTCCTGTAAGTCCCATGAGCCCTGTAATATCACCTATTGCCACCATATCTGTTTTTAAAAACGGCTTTCCCGGTGTAACATTCATAAACGCCATTGTTTCAAGGACATTAATTGTTGCATTAATAAATGGATTAATCAAAGTTACGTCCACGCTAAATCCTTTTTATATATTTAAAATCAATTATTATCACTGTTATATTTTACAATATTTTTAAGATATGTAAAAGAATCAACATCCATTGAATCAAAAGTAATCCCTAATCCTTTATTTTCAGTTCTAGCTATCACTCCCTGTATATGCAATTCAATGTTATCTTTTGATCCTGTAAGAAAAATTTTAACAGAGCATAAACTTCCAACCGGAGCTTTTTTATCTGTAGTAAGAAATATTCCTTTGAGGCTTAGATCTTTTGAATCTCCTTCAACTTCAATCTTTTCATCTTCTGTCTCTATGATTACATTAAGAGAAGTTGAGAATTCAACTCGTTCATGGTTCCGTCTCTCAATATCATCTTTGGTGCTATCTTGTTTACCCATCACAGACTTCCCATATTATGAACCAAACAGTATAATGACTTTAAATGATAGACTATCATATTTTATTGTTTGCCTCAAGAATTTAAAAATCATTTAACATTTTTTTGTTTACGATTTTTAAAAAACTCTCAACAACTTCAGGGTCAAATTGCGTACCGGAATTTTCTTTGATGATAGTTAGTACTCTATCATAGTCCATTCGCCTTCGATATGCACGATCCGAACCCATAGCATCTACCACGTCTGCAACCGCAAGGATTCTTGAAAGTTTTGGTATTTCGTTATTTTTCAGACCATCAGGATATCCTTTACCATCAAAACGTTCATGATGATGCCTGATAATTACTTGTTCTCTATCCCACAATCCAAGTTTCCCGACAATATCAGCCCCGATGACAGGATGTTCTTTGATCTTTTCATACTCCATATCAGTTAATTTGCCGGGTTTTAAAAGGATATCATCTCTGATTCCAATCTTACCAACATCATGAAGATATCCGGCAAAATTAATAACATTCAATTCTTCTTCAGTGCAGCCCATGCTTTCTCCAATTTTATAAGCAAGCTTGGCAACTCTTGTTGAATGTTCTCTTGTGTAACGATCGCGGGCTTCAACCGCAGCTACAAATGCATAGAGAGTTGAAAAAAGGTTGTCATAAATATTTTCATAGAGTGCGATATTCTCGATTGCAGATGCAGCTTTTCGTGTAATAAAAGTCAT
>JAGLLQ010000047.1 GCA_023140455.1 Desulfobacteraceae bacterium
CATTTTGTTTTTTATAATTTTATATTTGATTCTTTGAAGAGCATTCCTGTTTCCTTTTTTAAGAAAGCCCTGGTGGAATTCTCTGGTAAAAGGATCATATTGAAAATAGTGCGGAGCCGGTTTAATACCTTTTTTATTTAACAGGATTCTGACAGCTTCTGCAGTGACTACTCCACTGCAGATCTGACATCCTGCGCCCATGGAAGGACCTTTTTTATTTTTCATGCTGATAAAGTCGGGGTCAATATATGATGCCTGGGTCGCCTTTGGTGCAAGACCAATGAAAAATCTGATCAATTTTTCTTCAAGATTCAGTTTGTCAGTAATATCAAAATACTGATCAAAGGTCATCCCTTCATCCGGCATAAAAACAAGCATTGCTGTACTGAATCCCAGAGGACCAGCTGTGACTACCGGTATCTTCTTTTCCCGGGCTTTATTAAATATTAACCTGCGTATGTCAAAATTAAAGAAATCCATTCCATCTGCCACAAGATCCACCCCATCTAAAAATTTATCAATATTCTGTTCAGAAATACCGTCGGGAAATTGTCTGATATCTAAAAACGGATTGATATCCATGGCTTCATTATACATTACATCTATTTTAGGTTGGCTGAACTGACTTATTTTAGCACCATATTGCCTATTGAAATTAACCGGCTCAAATTGATCAAAATCAGCAATATTAAATTTACCTATACCAGCTCGGGCAAGTGTAATAAGATGCTGACCGCCCACACCGCCTAATCCCGGAATGGCAATTCTTGATTCCATGATTTTGTCCTGTTCCGCAAGAGAAAAAATTCCAAGATTTCTGGATAATGCCTCTTCAAGGTAATGATATTTTCCATGGAACCCAAGCTCTCTCAAACGATGTTCAAGGCCATTTTTATGCAAAGAATCAGCATTTAAATGATTTAACATTTCATCTATGCAACCATATACTGGGATCATCTGTACATTAAGATCCCTGTCAAAGAACTGATGACCAATTTTTTCGATTCCAAAACTAGTCTGGAACAAATCATAAGCAGGAGGATGGATCACAGATAGAAGATGATGGCCTCCTCTTTTTTGTGACTCAATTACAGCATGTTTGACAAGAGTTTTGAGTAATCCGGTTTTATGTCTGTAAGGCTTGATGCAACATAACCACCCTATATTTATACAGCGGCCGGTGAGTTGTTTTTTAAATTCAGCAACAGCCGGATAAATATCAACCGGAAGTCCTGCCTTGCTATCCATTGTGACACGCACTGCCGCAATAATTTTATCATTGATTATGGCAGCAAAATTGAACGTTTCTTCAAAACTGTCATACTGATCAACAATGTGATCTAAAGAGAATGAAAAACGATCTTCTTCATCAACAAAAACCTGTTTGCGAAGTTTGTAAATGGTGATTAAATCGCTGGTGTTCGTAATCTGTTTAAACCTAATGTCCATGTGCTTTCTCCTTTTTATTGGTGGATTAATCATGCTATTTTGTCATTGCTAAAATATCTAGTTCAACAAATATGAGTTAAACACATTTAATTTTGTTTGGCATCTGAATCCAGACATGAGCTGAAAGTAAAAAACGATTTGATAAATATTTAATTTTCTATAGAAAAAAGTAGATCATAAAGATTTGTTGCTCTATAATCATATTTACATGGTAATCAGCAGGATATTTGGAATCTAAAAGGAGCACAAATGTTTATAGATTTTCATACACATATTTTTCATGAGAAAGTACAAAAAAACCGCAGGAGTTTTTTTTCGAAAGAACCAGAATTTAAACTGCTGTATGAATCACCAAAATCAAAGATAGTCGGGGTTGAAAACCTTATTCAAACAATGGATGAGCAGAATGTGGAACTTTCTGTTGTTTTTGGCTTTCCATGGAGAGATGGTGATATCGCAAGAGAGAATAATGATTATATTATTCAGTCTGTTGAAAAGTATCCTGACAGGCTTAAAGGCTTTGCATGTTTTGATGTCTTATGGGAAGGAGCTCCTGATGAGACAAAAAGATGCTTAAATGAAGGGCTTTCAGGTGTCGGAGAGCTTGCATTTTATCTTTCCGGGATTGATGAAAAAGCAATATCCCTGCTTGAACCGATTATGAAAATTTTGAGAGACAATGGAAATCTGCCTTGCATGATTCATACAAATGAACCTGTGGGACATAAATACCCGGGCAAAACACCTGTTACCATTGGGCAGATTTATAATCTTGCAAAAGCATTTCCTGAAAACAAGCTTGTGCTTGCCCATTGGGGCGGCGGTGTATTCTTTTATAATATTATGAAAAAAGATGTTAAGACTGTTCTGAAAAATATCTGGTTTGATACAGCTGCATCTCCATTTTTATATGACCCTTCAATATATAAGTTAGCAGTTGATACCGGTATTATTGACAAGGTGCTTTTAGGAACAGATTACCCATTATTAAAAGCCGAAAGATATATTAAAGATATTGAAAAGTCAGGGGTTTCAAATATGGAAAAAGAAAAAATTCTAAAGGGAAATGCATTCTCCATTCTTTTTTGATTCTGGATAAGGAAAGTTAAAGGAAAGACCTATGTTAAAAAAATCGTCCTACGAAGAATTAGAACAGCAGATAAAAGCATTAAAAGAAAAAGTTGGACAATATGAGTCTGAAGACAAACGACAACATGACGAGATGTTGGTAAATATAGTGGAAGGCAGTCCTGTACCAATGTTTGTCATAGATAATAACCATGTGGTTAAACTCTGGAATAAAGCATTATCAAAACTAACCGGTATAAAAGCAGAAGATATTGTCGGGACAACTGATACGTGGAAGGCGTTTTATAACGAAAAACGTCCGGTTATGGTTGATTTAATAATTGAGAGAGCCGGAGAGAAAAAGTTCTGGAATCATTATAAGGATAATACTGAGCATACCACAATGGATAAATGCGCATTAAAACAGGGAGCATTTGAGTCACAGGATTATTTTAAAAGATTTGGTGAAAAAGGAAGATGGCTTTTTGTAACAGCATGCCCAATAACAGATGATCAGGGGAATATTATAGGTGCAATAGAGACATTGCAGGATGTAACTGAACAGACTTTGGCAGAAAAAGCTCTGCAGGATGATATTGCTCAGCGTAAAAAGATTGAGAAAGAACTTCGAGAGTTGCGAAATTATCTTGCAAATATTATCAATTCCATGCCTTCTATTTTAATTGGACTTGATGCACAATGTAAAATTACCCAATGGAATAATCAGGCTGAAATTAAAACCGGTATCCTGGCAAAACAGGCTGAAGGCAAGGATCTTATAAGCACATTCCCACATTTAAAAATTGTGACGGGAAAGATACAAAAAGCAATAAAAGATGGTAAAATTCAGGAAGATAAAAAACTTTACCGCAGATCTGATAATAACAATTTTTATGAAAATATTACAATTTATCCTCTGGTTACAAATGGTGTTGGAGGAGTAGTCGTTCGTATAGATGATGTCACAAACCAGGTACGTCTTGAAGAGATGATGATACAATCTGAAAAGATGCTTTCCGTGGGTGGCCTTGCAGCAGGCATGGCACATGAAATAAATAATCCTTTAGCTGGAATGATACAGAATGCACAAGTTATTCATTCACGCCTTACCAAAAATATCCCGGCTAATGATAAAGCTGCTTTGGAGGCAGGCATTACTGTAGAATCCATAAATAATTATATGGAACAGCGCGGCATTATAAATCAGCTTAACATGATACGTGAAACCGGATACAGGGCAGCAGTTATTATTCAGAACATGCTGTCTTTTGTAAGACAAAGCGATGTTGATTCAAATAAATCCATTGAAGATATTGCAAAAATCCTTGACAGAACGATAGAACTTGCCCGGAGTGACTATGATCTTAAGAAAAAATTTGATTTTAAAAGTATTAAGATTAATAAGGAATATACTCCTGAAATTCCCGGAGTGATCTGTGACCAGAGTAAAATTCAGCAGGTATTTTTGAATATTTTTAAAAATGGTGCTGAAGCTATGCATGATAACAGAGAAAGAACTATGACTTCCCAATTTATTCTGCGGGTAATGAAGGAGAAAGATATAGTCAAAATTGAGATCGAAGATAATGGCCCAGGGATTGATGAAATAATCCGCAAAAGAATATTTGAACCTTTTTTTACAACAA
Source organism: Desulfobacteraceae bacterium (assembly GCA_023140455.1). The sequence goes on from JAGLLQ010000047.1 coordinate 4,164, forward strand.
AGAACGTAGGTAAAGGCACTGGGCTTGGCCTTTCTGTATCATACTTTATTATTGTTAAAGATCATGGCGGGAGTATGGAGGTTGAGTCCACTAAAGGCAAGGGAGCAAAATTTATAATCAAACTGCCATTTGCAAAAATTAATCAACAGGAAGCTTGATTTCAAAGGTGCTTCCTTTCCCTTCACAGCTTGTAACATTAGCACTTCCATTGTGATACAGGGCTATATGTTTTACAATGGCAAGTCCAAGGCCTGTCCCTCCTGTGTCACGGCTGCGTGCTTTATCAACTCTGTAAAACCGATTAAATATTTTTGCAAGAGGTCCTTTTTTAATACCTATTCCTGAATCTTTCACCTGAATAATTGCATATTTATTCTTTTTAAAAGCGGTAATTGATATTTCTGTGTTTTTTGTACTGTATTTAATTGCATTATCAATAAGGTTTATGATTGTCTGTTCTAACAAAAAGGGATCAACAGGCACCATTAGTTGATCAGGATGATTTTTTGTTATTATTATATTTTTTTTATTACTTAAATTTTGGCATTCCCTGATAGATTTGTCTATAATTGGGATGATATCAAAAGTTTTAAAATCCATATCGTCATTCTGCATTATTTCTATTTGAGCGAGGGATAAAAGATCATTAATAATAGCAGTCATTCTGGAAACATTTTTTTCAATTATCTTTAGAAATTCACTTTTTTCAGTTAAATCCTGGTCAGGGCTCATGTCCAGAAGGGTTTCAACAAATCCCCTAATAGCAGTTAACGGTGTTTTAAGTTCGTGGGATACATTAGCAGCAAAATCTTTCTGCATATTTTCAAGCAGTTTGATCTTTGTAATATCATGAAAGATTATAAGTGTACCCATCCGGTTATTTTGCGTATCATGGAGAGCTGTTGAATGTATATTAAGTATGATTTCTTTTTTTTTATTGAGCGTTAAAATTTTGTTCACCGGCTTGTGTGCTGATAAAGCTTTTTCAATAAATTCCTGTAAGCCAAGGTTCCTTGAAATTTCATATATGTTTTTCTGTTTCAGTATTGATATTGGGAAATCAAATATTTTTGTGGCAGCTTTATTTACAGTTATGATTTTCTCATTTTTGTCTATGGCGATTAAGCCTTCTTCCATACTCGAATAAATTGCTTCAAGTTCAGTTTTTCTGTTCTCAACAACATTAATTTTATCATTAAGGTTTGCTGCCATATTATTCATTGTAGATGCAAGCTCACCAAGTTCTTCAGAATCAGGCACAGATAACCTCTGCTGCAGGTCCCCTTTTGCAAATTTTTGAGCACCCAGTTTCATTTCTTCTATTGGTCGGGTTATACGCCTTGAAACGTACAGACTCACCAGTGCTGCAATTATAAGGGTGACAGCAAGGGCCAGAAAAATATTTTTTTGTATGGATGCTATTTTATTATCAATAGTAGAAATAGAAAGAGAGGCTCTGATTACTGCTATGATTTTATTTTTTTGTAAAACAGGAAGAGCAATGTACATCATATTCTTATTAAGGGTATCGCTGTAACGTATTGATACACCTTTTTTCCCTTTTAAAGCTGTATGTATTTCAGGGCGGTTTTTGTGATTTTCAAGTTTGGCAATATCAGCACCTGAATCTCCTATTACCTGTCCTGTTGTCAGTATAATAGTATACCTGGTGTCTGTCTCAGAACCTATATTTGTGACAAGCATATTTAAATTTTTTATGTGCTCATTATCAAGAGGTATTGTAATCAGTTTTGAGAATTCCCGTGTGGCGAGTTTTAATCGAATAGTTAAATCTTTTTCAATATTCGCTATAAAAAAATTTTTAAAAAAAACAGAAGAATACCAGGTTACAACTGTCAGGGAAATAACAGTGATTACAAGGAAAGACGGGAAAATCTGCCATATTAGTTTTTTATTTTTAAACATTTTTATTTATTTTGCTGACCTCTTCATTCTCTTGAAATTTGTAGCCTACCCCCCGCACTGTCTCAATTGCCGCGCCAAAATTACCAAGCTTTTTGCGCAGCCCGACTACAACCACATCAATCGATCTTTCAGTTACAGCATAGTTTTCTCCACGGATACCATCAATAATCTGCCCCCTTGTAAACACCCATCCTTTTTTTTGGACAAGCATTGAAAGAAGTTGAAATTCAGAAGGTGTGAGGTCAATAATATCATTATTTAAAGTCACAAGATGCTTGTCATGGTCTATTATTAGACCTTGTTCCTGAATAATTTTTTTTGATTGAGTTTCAAATAATTTATGTCGTCTTCTAAAAATGCTTCTGATTCTTGCTATGAGTTCTTTCGGGCTGAACGGCTTTGACATATAATCATTAGCCCCGAGTTCAAGACCGGTAATAATATCACTTTCATCTCCCTTGGCTGTAAGCATGACAATAGGGACAGTCTGGATTTCAGGATCATTCCTTATTATTCTTGTTACTTCAAGTCCGTCTATGCCGGGCAGCATTAAATCAAGAATTATAAGGTCTACCTGGTTGTTTCCAGCTATATCCAAAGCCTGTTCTCCTGTTGTGGCAAGCATTGTTTTATAGCCTTCTTTTTTAAGATTGAATTTTACAAGCTCCAGGATATCTAATTCATCATCTACAATCAGTATTTTTTCTTTTGCCATATCTTTATTCACCTTAAAATCAGGTTTGTATTAAAAATATCATACCAAAGTTATTTAACAAATATTACAATTATTTAGAGGCTTTTATATATTCCTTATTTTTGTGGCGTATTATTTCACCCTCCACAAGATGGATTACCTCTTCAGCTATATTGGTAATATGATCTCCAATCCTTTCTATATGCCTTGAAATCAGATACATGTTTATTATGTTGGAAACATCATCAGGGTCATCTTTTATTGCTTTTTTCATTTCACCAAAAGCTTCATCTCTCATTAAATTGATCTCTTCATCCATCAAAAGTGCTTCATAGGCTGTTTCAATATCCATTGTTACCAAAGAGTCAAGACTCATTTTAAACATAAGGCCGGTTTGTTCAGCCATAAAAGAATAGTCATAATCATAGGTGCAGGGTAAATTTTTTGATGCTGCTAATAATCGCTGTGATATGTTGGCTGACAAGTCTCCGATTCTTTCAAGATCATTGTTGATTTTTATGGCAACTATGATTGATCTTAAATCAACTGCAACAGGTTGGTATAGTGCAAGCAGTTTAAGACACTCTTCTTCTATTTCTATTTCCCTGGTGTCTATTTCAATATCTTTTTCAATTACAGATAAAGCAAGTTTTGTATCGTTTGCCCTCACTGCCTGGGCAGACTTCTGAAATCTGTCTTCAACAATGGCACCTAAAGAGAGGATATCTCTTTTTACTTTTTCAAGCTCTTTTTGAAGGTAGGTCATTCTTTTCTCCTTATCCGAATCTTCCGGTAATATAGTCTTCTGTCTGCTTTAAAGCAGGATTTGTAAAAAGAGTATCTGTGTCATTTACTTCAATAAGTTTTCCCATATAAAAAAAAGCAGTCCTGTCTGATACTCTGGCTGCCTGTTGCATGTTATGGGTGACAATTATTATGGTAAGCTTTTTTTTAAGTTCATTGATAAGCTCTTCAATTTTCTGGGTTGCAATGGGATCAAGAGCTGATGCAGGCTCATCCATTAATAAGACTTCAGGGTTTACTGCAAGAGCTCTGGCTATACAAAGCCTTTGCTGCTGACCACCTGAAAGTTCCAAAGCATTGTTATTTAATCTGTCTTTTACTTCATCCCATATTGCTGCCTGCTTCAAACTTTTTTCAACAATCTCAGTTAATTTGGATTTATTTTTTTCTCCGTTTATTATTGGTCCGTATGCAACATTATCAAATATTGTCTTAGGGAAAGGATTGGGTTTTTGAAAAACCATTCCAACTTTTCTTCTTAAACTTACAACATCAACGTCAGAAGAATAGATAATATCATCATTAAGTTTAACGTCGCCTGTAATTTTTGTCTTTGGAATAAGTTCATTCATCCTATTTAGGCATTTTAAATATGTACTTTTACCACATCCTGAGGGTCCGATAAGGGCAGTCGATTTATACTCATGAAAATCAAGGGAGATATCGCATAAAGCTTGAAATGTATCATAAAAAAAGTCAAGTTTTCTTGTACACATTTTGATTTTTGGTTCCATTAATTATACCTTTATTATATTTTCATTTTTTTTCTGATACGGGATCTTAATATTATTGCAATTAAATTCATTCCAAAAACAAGAGCTATTAGAACAATTGCGGTACCGTATTGAAGAGGCAAGGTTTCTTCAATGTTGGTTCCTGCAGTTGCAAGTACATATATATGATAGGGCAGTGCCATTACCGCATCAAAAGGCGATTCTGGTAATACAGGGCTGAAAAAGACTGCTCCTGTATACATTATGGGTGCTGTCTCGCCAGCGGCCCTTGATAAACCAAGAATAGCACCTGTGATAATACCTGGAAATGCCGCAGGAAGAACTATTTTATAGATTGTTTGCCATTTTGTAGCACCCATGGCAAGGGAAGCTTGTCTGTAGGTGTCAGGCACAGATTTCAGGGCTTCTTCTGAAGATGCAATTATTACTGGCAATGTCATTATTGCAAGAGTAAGGCCACCTGCAATAATTGAAACTCCCATTTTTAAAACAATACAAAAAAAGGCAAGCCCGAAAAGTCCGAATACAATTGAAGGAACACCTGCAAGGTTATTGATTCCCATTCTAATAATCCTTATAAGTTTTCCTTTAATGGCATATTCATTAAGATATATTGCAGAGGCAACTCCAATGGGCAGCGCTGTTATAATTGTAACAGCACATAATAAAAATGTCCCAACTATGCATGGGAAAATCCCTCCTTTTGTCATTGAGTCAGTGGGAGGCTGTGAAAGAAATTCCCATGATATTGCTTCTATTCCATTGGACAGGAGAAAAAACACAATTATTATCAGAAGAATGCCATTGAGAAAGGCTGAAGAACTGAAGCTAAAAAATACTGCTTTTTGTAAATTTTTACGTCTCCAGGATATTTTTTGTAACATTATTAATAACTCTCTTCTGTTTGTTTATATTTATAGGATATGTAGTCTGCTGCTAAATTAAAAATAAAAGTAAATATGAAAAGTGTTATTGCCACAGCAAACAAGGCATAGTAATGCTCACTGTGATATGGAGCTTCAGCCATTTCAGCAGCAATGGTTGAAGGCATTGGACGGATAGGATCAAATATTGACCCCGGTACTATTGCAGCCCCTCCTGCAACCATCAACACAACCATTGTTTCTCCTATTGCCCTTGATAATCCAAGAATTACTCCGGTTGATATACCAGACAAGGCAGCTGGAATTGTTATTTTGATAATGGTTTCAAGATGGGTTGCACCCAGTGCATAAGAGCCTTCTTTAAGAGCTGAAGGAACACTGAATAGGGCATCTTCTGATATGGAACAAATTGTTGGTATAGCCATAAATGCCAGCATTAATCCTGCATTAAACAGGTTTAACCCAACCGGGATATTAAAAAATTTTTGCAAAAATGGTGCGACAACAATCATGCCAAAAAAACCAATTACAACCGAAGGCATGCTCGCCATTAGTTCCACAACAGGCTTTACAATTTCAGCAATTCTTTTATCTGCAATTTCTGCAATATATATAGCTGTCATAATTCCCAGAGGAATTGCAAGTATTGCTGAGAATGATGCAACAGAGAATGATCCAATTATTAAAGGAAAAATTCCAAAAGCAGGTTCGTCATCGGTTGGATACCATAAATCACCAAAGATAAACTCTTTTATTGAAACATGTTCAAAAACAGGTATGCCTTCCATAAATAAAAAAAGCATTATCAGAAAGAGCATTGTTATTGAAAGGAGTGCAATCCCTAAAAAAATGAATTGCACTCCTTTTTCTTTGTTTATTTGCGACAATTATTTGTCTCCGATTCCAGGCAGTTAGAATATTGGTATGGAACCGGCTTCAGTAACTAGCTTCTGACCTTCTTTAGACAATACAAAAGCTATAAAACCCATTGTGTCACCTTTTGGCCAGTTGTTTGTGAACATGAACATTGGTCTTGTAATAGGGAATGTCCCATTGAGTGTATTTGCTTCAGTTGGTTCAACATTATTTATTTTAACAGTTTTAATATCTTTTGAATTATAACCAAGTCCAATATATCCAATTGCACCAGGTGTTTTTGAAATAGCTTGAACTACAGCACCATTTGAAGGGATGGTAAGTGCTCCTGGCATAACTCTTTCTTTATTCATAACTAATTTTTTCCAGACTTCAAAAGTACCAGAGGAACTGTCCCTTGATATTACAACAATTTTAGCATCTTTTCCGCCAACTTCTTTCCAGTTTTTAATATTACCAAGATAGATATTTTTTAGTTGATCCATTGTCAGCTTAGATACTTTATTAGATGGGTTAACAACCGGTGCAATACAATCCAGAGCAACTCTAAAAGGGACAGGGTATATATCTTTGGATTGAGCAAGCTTAATTTCTTTGCCCTTGATAAACCTGGAGCTATTCCCGATATCTGCTGTACCATCTACTATGGCTTTTATACCATTACCGGAGCCGCCACCTGAAAGAGTAATTTTAACATCAGGATTGGCAGCCATATAAGCTTCAGCACATTTTTGGGCTATTGGCAGTACAGTGGTTGAGCCTTTAATTGTAAGCTCACCTGCAATAAGAGATGAAGCTGAAATTGCGATAAATAGGAGGTATATTATTGATTTGATAAGGTATTTCATTTTATTTCCTTTCATTTTTTAAGGTTATTTTTAATTCTGTTAATTCAGAACTTAAGCTGGATAGTAATGGAGTTTTGTTAGAATTGTATTAGGGAATTGTGCAAAGATGATTAGAAAAATATTACCTTTAATTTCAAATACTTATAAGCAAAGTATTTTCTAGTTTTTTTAATAAAACTATTGAAGTTTTTATTATTTTAGTATATTAATTTCCTAAGTTTTATTAGGAAAGTGTTTGGATTTTATTATAAAAAAGTTAAGAGAATAAAATGGATTTATTAGAAATACTTGTTCAAACCCTTGGTGGACTGGCGCTTTTTATCCTTGGCATGAAGACTATGACTGATGGTCTTCAAATGATTGCAGGTCAAAAAATTAAAAAAGTTCTAGAGGCTGTTTCATCAAACAGAATATTGGGTTGTGCTACAGGGG
>JAGLLQ010000470.1 GCA_023140455.1 Desulfobacteraceae bacterium
AAATTCAATATATTCATTTATAAAACTGTCTTTTGAAGCTGTTTTGAGGGGTTTCAGACCTATCTGGATAAAGACTTTTCTTTTTTCAAGATTTTTTACAATTGATTTGATTCTATCAACATCATATTTTGCTTTTTCAACTATCCCAAGTGCTTTTTCATGCCCTCCAATAAGTTGGCCAAGATCCAGAAGCCGCTGACATATTCCCTTAAAATCTTTTGGCGTTGAAAGTTTTATTACGCTTACCCCTTGTTTTTCCAACACTTTGATCTGTTTCTCTCTGGTCAGGGAATTAGCAATAACAAGATCAGGTTGCATAGCAATTATTTTTTCAACATTCATCTGCATTACTGTACCAATTATCTCTTTTGGTTTTGCTGTTTTTGGTAAAACGCAATAGCTTGTAATGGCAATAAGTTTGTCCTGAGCATTTAGAAGATAAATCATATCAGTAATAACAGGGCCTAAAGAGACAATTTTTTCAGGATATTTTTCCGACGCTATACCAATACTTTGTAATAGATAACAATTAATAATTAAACAGGAAAACAAACATATAAAAAATTTATTCAGTTTTTTTTTCATCTTAGCTTAAAGGCTCCTGTGATAGATACCATTGAAAAGTGCATTAAGCGCAATTTTTATTACAAGAGGCACTTCGGGGTTTTTAACAATATCCTTAGTATCTTTCATGTTATTGGCACAAATTTCTAAAGCAATTGAATGCGAAAGCTTTTCAAAGGATGATATATCCTTAATCAGTCCTTTTTCATAATCATCGCTCAAAGCCAGGGCTATTTCCATAAACCCTGCATATCCCGGGTCAAGTAATAATTCTTCAACCTCTCCTGCAAATTGATTCTTGCTGCGGCCACAATCACATTCCTCTTTAACAATCAGACTGTATATTGTTATACCTCTTTTTTTAAGTCGCTGAAATATATTTCTACGGACAGTTATTTTGTTTTGTTTAGCTATAGCTTCTTTGACCCCTTTATATACAGCTTTGGCGATCAGTTCTCCAAATTTAGTATGTCCTCCCGTATTATCAAGGGCTTGACCTTTTCCTTGAACAATCATGACATTGTCAGTGCCTGTCCCAGTTGCCCGATATGCGCCATTCTCATAACTTGATCTGATATCCATATCAAGGAGTGCTGCAGTTTTTGCTTCTGTCGCTGTTATAATTGCTCTTGCCATAGCTCTTTCACTCATTTGCATATTAGGCATTATAATAATATTGATTGTCCCGGGTTCATAATAATTGCCCTTGTCTCTTCCCATTCTCATGGCATTGGAACTTACTCCGGCTGTAACAAAAGCATAGACTTCAAGTGCTTTAAAACTTTCTTTTTTTATTGCAAGGTTATTCATATCAGCGCCGGTGATCAAAATACTTGTTTTATCTCTGTTAAGTTTCAAAGCTGAACATATTCTGTTCCGGATTGAATCAATTCCATGGTCGTGATCAATGAGCCAGTTTGAAGGAGGTGTGTAATGATTGACAAGTGTTTTTATCCCACCACGATACCCTTCAAGAGTTGAAAGTGTTGCCATGGGTGATTTTAAGTTGATCACAAGGGTTCTGTTTTTAAAATCAAGGATATTTGTTTCATCAACTCTGATATTTTCAACATACTCAAGGCTGGAATCAATTTTGCGGATATTAGTGATTTTCTTTTCAAGAATCCTGTTTTCCTTTAATGCAAATTCTTTTCCATAAATAGAGGCTGCAAGCCATTGGACAAAGTAACCTGTATTGGTGGCTGCTCTGCATGTCAAGTCACAGGGGAAATAATAGATTCTGTTATTTTTTACAGCATCAACATCTTTCCATCCCGGAAGAGTAAGGATATTTTTTTCTATTTCACTATCCTTGCCGCATCCATAGAGAACTTCAGGGTTGAATTTTATCCATTCTTCTTTTGTAACTTTAATAATCTTACCATTCCTGTTAAAACCATGGGGAATCCCTCCTGCCAATGCAATAATTTCATTTTGAAAAGAATCACTACCCGGAGTCATAATTCTGTCCCGGCCCATGAGCCGCATGACTCTTTTCCTTTTTTCCGGCTCAATGAAATTAAGCTTTTCAGTAATAAGATCTATTTGATCATCAATTTCCTTTTTAATTAAAAGAGCTTTTTTTTCTTTGTCAAAGATTTTTCCAAGGAGCAGTATGTTCTCAAATCCATTGGACAGCGAAGATGCCCCAAGCTCAATGATTTTTACATTTTTATTTTTAAAATATTTTTTTACTTCTGAGTGAAGGTTTGAAATAAAAATTACATCAGGGTTCAAGTCTGCAACAGCTTTTACTGATGGATTAAAAAATCCTCCAACAATCTTTATTGTCGAGTTCTCTGAAGGAAAAACAGAGTGATAGGTTGTTCCTTTAAGGGAACTCTCAGCATCAATTTTAAATATAATTTCTGTTATTGTTGGTACTAAGGAAACAACATTTTTGGGTTTTTCTTTAATTATAAATGTTTTTCCAGAATCATCAACAAACCTTACAGGGAAAGCAAAACAAAAATTTATGTTAAGAAAAGAAATAATTAAATATAGTAGAATCAGTTTTAATGTTTTCATTAGCATTTTTCCTTGGGTATTTACCCGATCAACACTCAATAGTTGACCGGATAATCCCTAGTTTTAAAATTGATAATCTAAAGAGAAAAAGATTGATCTTCCTGCTCCAGAATAGTGTGAAAGAGTACTTGTTCCAAATTGATCCCGGAAATTTTGGGAATATGTATTGTAATCTTTATTGAACAGGTTATTGATCTGACATGATAATGTCCAGTTCTCGTTGATTTGTTGATTTGCTTTCAGATCAACCATCCAATAGCCGGAAAGAACAGCCTGGGGTCTCTCATCTGTGTCTTGAGCGTAAACAGCAGGTCGTTCCCCGGTGTAACGAAGAATACCAGTAAGATCCAGGCCAAAGTCAAACCAATAGGTGAGACCCGCCTTAAAAAAATTATTTGATGTGTAGCGTGCTTTTCTTTTCACACCTCCTTGTTTCTGTTCTTTTGCATCTGTATATGTGTAATCCAATGAAAGTGTCATATTATTAAATGGTCCAATTTTGGTTCCAATTTCCCAGCCTTTTGCTTCATATTTAGAAAGATTATCCGGTCTGTAGAAAAAATTGCTATCAGGCACCCAGGAAATTTTATCGTTAATGTCCCATTTAAAATATGTCAAAGAGATAAAGATTTTTTTATCTATAAATGTTTGTTCAATGCTGATATCACTGTGCCAGCCTGTTTCAGGTTTTAGATTTGGATTGCCCTCGGCACCCATGCCCCATCCCCAGTCTTCTGTCGGCCAGAATAAATCATTGGGTGTTGGTGCTTTAAAGTGCTTTCCTGTATTGAATTTAAGAGTTGTGGTTTCAACGGGATTGATAATTAACCCATA
>JAGLLQ010000471.1 GCA_023140455.1 Desulfobacteraceae bacterium
CGGCTTCGTCATAATCCAGAGCAACCAGGACTCTCAATGCTTTTTTTAAATAATAATATATATTTGCTGTTGGTTTGTTTGATGCGGATCCCAGCGCAACAACCCCTGCAAGAGTGCCAATTTTTATTGCAACAAGCATTGCATCAAGCTCTGCCTCAACAACCACAAAGCCTCTGCCTCCATCTTTTTGAGTAGAAAGAACCATGTTGCTCATGCTTGACCCAGGGACAATATAATATTTTACGTCTTTTTCAGTTTTCAGGTCTGCTTTTGGTCGGCGGATCCGGATCCGTGCAGGTTTACCTTTGATAAAATTTGGAATTACCAGGCCCCTTGGAATCCAGAGCTTTTTCTTTTTTCCATCATTTCTTAATTTTGTCGATAATCCCCAGGACTCTCTTGACCGATACATACAAGTTTTATTATTTTCGCCTGGAAAATAACCAAGCTGAAACATTTTTACTGCTGCCAGGTCAAGACCTCTTTCTTTTTCAAGATAGTCCAGGACCTTTTCATTTTTCAATAATTCTTTATGAGCTGCAGCAACAAATTTGTCAGCTCTTATTTGCCAGGTTTCAACAGGAGGCAGATGCCGGGATGGTTCAAAAGCTGCTTTTTGATTAATTTCAACCGGCCTCCTGGTAACAGGACGATAATTTGCTGTCATTTCACGACCTGCAGCTTTAAATGCAGCCTTGTAGTCATATCCGCAAAAATCAACAAGAAACTGGACATTATCACCAGATTTGCCACAATTACGGCACCAATATGATCCGCCGCCCCCTCTTGTTTCAGACCAAATCCGAAAACGGTCATTACCTCCGCATGCAGGACATGCTCCGGCATACTCTCCGCCTTTTGTTGAAGCTACTTTTTTGTAAGTGATTCCGGTTTTTGAAACTGCATCCAGTATATTCATATAAGACCCTCCAAAAGATAAACTTTGGATAATTGGACAAATGCGGATAATCTTTTTTGATAAAAAATTAATTGTCCCGAAATGTAACAGCCTGTTTTTTTTATCTTTTTTTTAATATTATTTTTTATTTGGACAATTGGACTTTTTTTATAAGAATAAATATAAATAAATAAAATAAAAAATATATAATAATAGCTGTTATAAACGTCCAATCGTCCAAATACTCCAATCCAAAGTTTTATATTCAACAAAATTAAGTCCTTATAAAATGGACAAAGCGAAAACAATCGTCCTAAAGTTTGGGATGATTGTCCGAATTGTCCGATTTATCCAACAGAGCGACACCTAAATACCAGACAGTGCCTTTTTTCACCCTTTCAAATTTCTTGCCAAACAGCTGCCCGAATCGTTTCTTTTTTGGAATGAAATTTGAGACATTTTCTTTCCACCACACCTCAAAAACCTCATAAACTGCAGCTGCCGAAACTGTTAAATCAGAACGGACCAGGCAACAGTCATCAATAAAATCACCAATACTGTCCTCGCCTTTTTGATAGTCATTAGTTGCCTCTTTTGATGCCTCTGGAGGCCGCAGCCCTTTTTCCTGCCAATCAAGACACCCTCTCACCATCCATGCAAGAATGCCTGAAAGCTCTTTTTCCAGTTTTAAAGCCAGCCTGGTATCAGCTTTTCGCTCAAACTCCTCAACTGGTTCACGATTTACAAAGGACACCTCAAAAGGCAAAAGATGAACTCTCTCCCAAAAGGCAAAATCGTCTGCAGGGGCATGAGGTTTATTGTTTGTAAGAAGAAATAAAGTATGGCTCGGTAAAAAATACTGATCATATTTGTCATGTGGACTCCTGGCAACAATTTCATCATTACCAGTCAGCCACTTGACTTTTGATGTGGACAGCTTGCAATTTTCGTCAGTTTCAGATGCAAAAGCAAGTCTCAGACCTCTCAGTGCCATAATATCAGGAGAAGGTCCGGAAGATGATGACGGTCTGTACTGATCCAGGAGCATTTCTGACCGGATCGCTCCGGACAGCTGGCCCATGATCTTTGAACAGGTTTCCACAATCATTGATTTTCCATTACGACCTCGACCTGTCATCACCACCAGGATTGATTCATGAACTTTACCAATTAACGAATAACCCAGGAGTCTTTGCAGAAAATCAACAAGATTCTGATTATCAGAAAAAATTTCAAGTAGAGTCTTTTCCCAAACTGGACACACCGCCTCGATGCCTTTCCAGGAAACAGGACTTGATTTCAATAAATAATCTGTTTGCCTGCCTGGTTCAAGCTCTCCGGTTTTCAGATTTATCACACCATTTTTACAAGGCAGCAAATATGGTTTTTGATCAATATCCTGTCCATCAATCGCCAAAGCATCTTTACTTGTATGAGCAAAATCAATACATTTTTTCCGCCTTGCTCCGGACCTTAAAGTCGATGCTCTTTTATTTAAAGTTTTTCTTTTAACTGTAAGGCTTGCAATCTTTGAGTCATCATCCAATTGATTAATCTCCTTTGAAAGTTTTTTTGCCTCATCCTGATAAACTGATGCAACACTCTCAACTGATGCCAATGCATGATCCATTGTATCAAGCTGCCAATGATGACCTGACCAGGAGAACCAACAATCCATCGCTTTATTAAAAACAAAATCTTTTCTAAAAAGCTTTTTAAACAGCTCACCATCACCGAGCTCATTTCTGCTTAAACATTTATTTATAAAATCAGACTCAATAATATTGTCACCACCATCATCGTTTTTTTTACCTGGTTTGTTTTCAAGCCTCTCCTCAACCTTGTCTCTAATATCTGTAATTTTATTCATAGCTCAAATTTCTCTTTTCTCTCTCATTTTCAAAATTAAACTCAACCAACGCTCGCGCCTCTCGAAACCGTGTAAGCGCCTTCTTTCAGAAGGACCCGTGCGGTTGAAACCCTGATAAACAGTGCATCTCGGACGATTAGACTTTGGTTTGTTTTTTTGTGAAATGGGGTGCGGGGAATCAATGGTGGCTACTCCACCCCCTATCAACACATCAAACTTTACAAACGATCCTCTGAGATTGTTCATTAGTTAAGCTCCATTATTGTTTTAAAATCGTCTTGGAATAGCTGCCGATACAGGTCAATCAATTTAGTTTCTATATCCTGTCTGTATTGGCTGTCAGTGGTTTCTCTGATGCCATCCTGATGCCAGAAATCATTTGTTATTATTCTGTTGAAGATAATCTTTTGATAAACACTGATATGATTTTCTACTAATGAAAACATTGCTGCTGCCAGGGCATGAAACCCTGCCACATATGTATAAGCAATCGCATCCACAGCTGTTCTGTCAGATATAATGATGTCATATTTAGAAAGGTATGCAAGCTCCTGCTCAATTTGACGGGTAAATATCCACATTTGACTGGGTTCTGTGCCTTCTTTATTAATAGGGTAAGGACTTAAAGATGCTTGTTCACAAAGAACAGCGATTGATTTATCAGGATGTTGAATTTTTTGCTGCCTTGCTTCAAGGAGTGCAGCCGTTGTTTTGCCGGTTCCGTGAGATCCGGAGAGTGCAATGATATAACTCATAATGAAAGCCACATAATCGCACCACACCAGATCACCCCAACAGCCGCCATGTGTAAAACCACCAGGCTGGTAAATATCAGGGCATCTTTAAATGCCTTGATCCTTCTCTCTTTTTTTGTAGGCACAAAATTGGCCCAGGATTCGTTAAAAGTATTCATTTTTTAAACCTCCTTTCATGCGGTTTCCAGTACTGCATCTTTATTTTTTCTGGCGATACATCCAGGAATCTTCTTTGATTGTTTTAAGGTACTTGCCCAGGCATCCTTGCATCTTTTACAGGCCGGCTCCTTTGCTTTGCTTTTAATCTTTGCTCCGCAACAGATACAATAGGCATCCATATCTATCTCCTTTTTTTGACCGGACATTTTTTACCGGTTATCGGATGGGTTATATGCATTGGTCCTGGTGGTTTTTTCTTTACTACTGGCAGTGTGGCAATCAGTTCTGCTTTGTGGAGTTTTAAAGCCTTGATCGTGTCATCAATGGATTGAATAGCCATATGAGTGGGTGTCAGCTTTGCCAGTGCCATATTATCTGCCTGCCCTTTCTTGTTCAATAAGCACCAGATCTTCATCAAGTTCATTAATAAGTTTGCGGTGAAGTGATCTTATTGTCTCAATCGGCTTATTCGACCTGATCGCTTCCTGGTACTCTGCAAGCACAGGAAGATTATCAAGCAGCTCTTCCAGAATTGTATCTTTATCCGGAACAATATCAGTGGTGATTAACTTGCAACCAACAATCCTTGCCTGCCTGTCCACTGCTCTTCTGGCCATATCAAAAGAACCGATCTCGATTAACTTTTTTAGCAGGGCTTCATATCTGTCCATGGGATTGCGCTGACTGGATTCAGTAAAATCAGGATCACAAGCCCAGCGGTCAATCTGCCTTGGTGAGATTTTAAAAAGCTTTGTAAGTGAGGTCATTCCTAAAAGGATTTTACAGGCATTATGAAATTGCCATGTTTTAACCGGAATTGTTTTTATATCTATTGACATATTAACTCCTTGTCATTTGCTTTGAAGCTGATCCTGAAGATAGAAACATAAGATTACAGGAACACGGTTGGCTTTAGACTTTCTTCAAGCAGCTTGATATCTTTACGATATTGACACGCTTTTTTATAAAGCCGGGACTGATTATGATTATCCGATAGAGTCCATGTAATCGTACCCAGTTTCGCAATAATCAGCTGAAAAGCATCGGTGAGTTGCTTAATCTCATGAAGAGTAAGAGTTGTCCTTTCCGTATTATTTTCTGTAGTCTTGTTTTTGTTCATTTTGCCCTCGCTATTAATGTTAAGAATCCATACATTATGTTCATGCAGCTGACTTTTTTTGACATTCTGTTTGCTTTTTTTCTTTTTCTGAACTATTGCTTAATTGGGAATGTGTATCTGATAAACATAAGTCAGGAAAACGAAGCTGAATGACCTTTAAAACAACATCACCGGGAGGTATTGCACGACCTATTTCATAGTTGGTGATATTTGATCGATGTTTATTAAGTAAAACACCGAATTGTTTTTGGGTTAGATTTAAAGATTTTCTTGATTGTTTGATAAATGTTGAAATGTTCATAATCTACACTCCCTTTAAAATATGTGCAGATTATGCGCATTATTTTTCTTTGTCAACAGTTTTTTTGCATTTACGGAACTTTTTTTATGAAATTACATGAAATTATTAAAACTTTTCGGAAATCAACCGGGTTAAAACAAGAAGATGTTGCTACTTTTTCTGGTATCAGCAGATCAAATTATGGTAGGAAAGAGAATGGTAAAGTTTCTTTCACTGCTGATGAACTATTTTTAGTGTTAGACTTCCTGAAGAACCATGCCTCCGAAGAAGATTATTTAAACACAATTACTGACTTGCTGAGCTCCCAATCTCAGATATCAAAAAATATAGAAAACAAACTATCCATACCCTCTCCTATTGACCCTGCAATAGAAATCCTCCAGGAGTTTTTACAGGAAGAAGGCAAAGAAATTGCTATGGAAAAAGCTGGCCCACTGATCCAGCTTGTAAGAGATATGATTACAGAAGAAGATCACTCTGACAATGAAGCTTAT
>JAGLLQ010000472.1 GCA_023140455.1 Desulfobacteraceae bacterium
CCAAGGGAATAGTTTTTTTGTAAAGCATCTCCAAAGACTTCTCTTTGTTTTAAATAATTCTTATTTATATCATGAAAGTCTTTGCTGGAAATATAGTCAAATACATGTTTGTAATTAAGATTACATTCAACTGCTGTTATTTCCTGGGATCTTTCTCCCTGACCTACAACATATTTTGTTTCAGCACCTAAGCTTGCAAGTTTGTCTGCAATAGGGATTAAAAATCTGGTATGGTGGAGAAGTGCAATATAAATAATTACTTTTTTATCTTTCCAGAAATCAGTTTTCATACAATCCTTATTTATTAATTATTTGAAATAATATTTTTGCAAATTCAGTCCTTTCCTCATGGGACAGGATGATCTCATTAATGGAGTTTAAGAAATCAGAAATATTGGTAAAGGATTGTTTAGCATTCCTGTTACCCGGGCTGTTATTGCTATTATGATTGACCATAGGATCATAAATTATTGTAGGTATGTTGTTATTAATTGCTATTGATGTTGCATAACATGATGAACAGGCTGCAACACAATCAGCTATGGTCATTTCCCATGGTGCATTCAGGTCATGAAAGGAATGTGAAATCTTCTTTAAGTTTTGTCTGCTGATAATTTCAATGATCTCATCATGTTTGTACGTACCTCTTACCTGATCTTTACCAATACAGAACATGAGATGGATTTTATCGCTAAAGCATTTAAGATGAGACACAAGGTCTTTGTATTCATATGTCATCGCAACATTATGGGGGATATAAATAATTGCTTTACTAAAATCAATTGTTGATTCCTGTTGGTATTTATATGCTGCCCCCAGTCCGTTTTTCCATATAGGAGGGCATCCCGGAGAGAAAAAACGTCCTTCATATCTTGGAACAAGCCATGTTTTGTTTTGCATGTCGGTTTGATTGTGAGTTAAATGTCTGTAGCTGTCATGATCAGTAGTAATAATTCCGTCTAATAAAGATGGAGCTAATGTCCATCTGGTATCAAGAGGCAAAAGCTCATATCCAAACACAGGTATATTGGATTGTTTCGCAAGATAAACCCATGCATAAAATACCCTTTCTTCAGAGGCTGATGATCCCAATGGTGTCGGGATTTGAAGTACAATAGCCTTAGTGTCCGGTTCTATCTCATGATGGATCTTTGCCCGGAAAAGATTGCCGCTTCCAAGGTCATCAAGTAGAAGAGTCCTCCAAAAGGCAAGACCTTCCGAGAATTCATGTTCACCTATCAGGTCTTTTTTTATGCTGAACCCTTCATAGGAGTTAGGCCTTGTTGATGAAGACATTTCAAAGGAACAAGGATTAAGTTTTTCAGCGGTTTTTAAAGTGTCGCTATTATGCGATGGAATTAGATATTTTATTGTTGCAAAGTTATTAACTCTGTGTTCCATTAGCTCCAGGAAGTCAGCTATAAGCGGTGTCACCTGGTTGTCTTGCAGAATCCAGTAAATGCCCGGTTGATTATCTGGTTTATTACTTTGTTTCATATATTCAGAAATTTCTTTTTTTTGAAGTTTGATGCAAAATATAATATGTATAAGTAAAGATAATAGTTAATATAACTATAAAGCAAAATTAATGCCAGTACTTTAATAATATGGTGCGATATTTGCAAATAATGTGATATTGGTTTTAATATTAAATATTAGTATGGAGATGATTTTATGGTTTTAATAGAAGGGGAAAAAGTTGGTGATGGATACCCTGTTTTTATTGTTTTTGAGGCAGGTGCTACCCATGACAGCCTTGAGTCTGCAAAAGAACTTGTTAAATACTCTGTTGAAGCTGGAGCAGACGGGATTAAATTTCAGGTTCTTGATCCTGACAGGCTTGTCCCTGACAGATCACAGCCCTTTGTATATGAAAGCCTTGTTAATTTGGAAACAGGAGAGAGAAAACAGGTTACAGAACCATTGTATGATATACTCAAGCGTAGATATTTGACATTTGATCAATGGCGTGAGTTAAAGGCGTTTTGTGATGACCTTGGAATTATATTTTTTTCCACTGCAACATTTGAAGAAGAAGTGAATTTTTTAAAAGACCTTGAAGTGGATACACTGAAAATTTGTTCCGGAGATATTAATCATCTTCCTTTTATACGGTATTGTGCCAACACAGGGATGAGTATACAGCTCGACACAGGTAATGCAACAATGGGTGAAGTTGAAAAAGCATATGAAGAAGTCTTAAAAACAGGCAACAAAAGAGTTATTATCCATAACTGTCCTTCAGGATATCCGGCGCGGCTTGAAAGTATTAATTTAAAGACAATTCCAACTCTAAAACAATTGTTTCCTTGTCCTGTTGCTTTTTCAGATCATACCCCGGGATGGGAAATGGATATTGCAGCAGTTGCTTTAGGTGCTAATATAGTGGAAAAAACTATTACTTGTGACAGAACCATACAAAGCCCTGAACATATTTTTTCCCTTGAACCTGATGACATGAAACAATTTGTTAAATCTATTCGGAACCTTGAAATAGCACTGGGCAGCAGCCGAAAAGTGATCAGTGACAATCAGAGGAATATAGGCAATGGTGCCAGAAGGAGTATTGTTCTTAAAAAAGATGTTAAAGTAGGTGATGTTATCAATGATAATATTCTTGATTATGCACGACCCGGAACAGGTATTGAACCAGGTATGACAGATATTGTATCAGGAAAAATAATTACTAAAAAACTTGTTAAAGGCAGTCAGCTTTCCTGGGGAGATTTTAAATAGATGAATAATATTGCAATAATTCCGGCAAGGGGCGGTTCAAAACGGTTAAAGAAGAAAAATATTTTACCTGTTCAGGATAAACCAATGCTTGCTTATCCAGTGGCGAATGCCATCAAAAGTGAGGTTTTTGATCAGGTTATTGTCTCTACTGAGGATAAAGAAATTGGGGCAATTGGGCAAGAAGCTGGTGCCAGATTTTTAAAAAGACCTGAAAAATTAGCACAGGACAGATCAACTGTTGTAGAGGTTTGTAAGCATGTTCTGGAGGAGCTGGGAAAAGAAAATGCATTGCCTGATTTTTTTTGCTGTATATATGCAACAGCAATATTTCTTACCCCTAAGGATATTGTAGATTCTTTAGAATTATTAACCCAATCTTCTAACGTCAATGTGGTCATGGGCGTTTCAAAATATAATCTGCAGCCGGTTCAGGCAATGGAAAAAAAAGAGGATGGGCTTTTAAGCCCCATGTGGCCTGATTTTGTTAATATCCAATCTCAGTTTCATCCTTATCTTGTTGTTAGTAATGGTACCTTGTATTGGGCAAGAACGGAGAGATTTTTAGAGAAAGAAACATTTTATGATGATACTCTTATGGGTTATGAGATGCCATGGGTCCGGGCTCTTGATATTGATACAAAAGAGAGTTTGGAGATAGTAAAGATGATTGCCCCAACCTTGCTTGCCTGATATCCGACTTTAAGAAAACCACTGAAAAAAATAAGAATTGTTAAATAGTCCTGAATGGTGAAAGGGTTGTAAAAGAGTTGTCATTATAGTAATTTGAAAGCTCAATATTAAGTTTGACAGGAGCGTGCTTTTGAAGATAATCATAGTTGGTGCTGGTGAAGTCGGATATAATATTGCAAGTAAACTCTCTTTTGAAAATAAAAAAGTGGTTGTAGTTGATAAAGATTCTGTTGCAGCTAAGCGCCTTGCGGATGACCTTGATGTGCAGGTTATGATTGCTTCGGGAAGTAGCCCGAATGCTCTTATAGAGGCAGGGATCAAAGAGGCGGAGATTTTACTGGCAGTTACTGACAGTGATGAAGCAAATCTTATTTCATGCCTTGTAGCTAACATGATTTCACCCACAACTAAAAAGTTTGCCAGAATCAGAAGTGCTGATTATGACAATTACCATGACAATTTTAAAAATGATGCTCCATATATTGATACTATTATCAACCCGGAAGTTGCAGTTGTAAATACAATACGAAGGCTCATGAGCGTCCCCGGTGCTATAGATACGGGAAGTTTCGCAGACGGGCAAGTGAAATTTGTAGGATTGCGTATTGATGAGAAATCTCCCGTGGCAAATGTTCGTCTTGTTGATTTCCCTTCCATGTTCGGCAGCGCAAGACCACTGATTTCAGCTATTATCAGGGGAGAAAAAATAATTGTTCCAAAAGGAGATGACAAGGTTCTGCCCAAAGATATTGTTTATTTTATCAGTGAAACTGAAAAGCTGAATGATACAATTGAACTTTTTGGTAAGAAGATACGCCCGCTTAACAGTGTGCTTATTGTTGGGGGAGGGCGCATCGGTTTAAGGCTTGCAAAGTTATTGGAAAAAGAATCGATCAGCACCAAAATAGTTGATTCTGATCTCAAAAGATGTGAGGAGCTTGCAAAGGAAACTGAAAAAACCGTGATATTGCATGGGGATGCTTCTGAAAAAAATCTTTTTTTAGAAGAAAACGTTGGTGAAATAGACGTGGTTGTCTCCGCAACAAATAATGATGAAACTAATATCCTGGTATCTTTGCTTGCAAAAGAAATGGGTGCTCACAGCACAATAACAAAAATCAGCAAAACAAATTATTTCCCGCTTATGAAGACAATCGGGCTTGATAAAATAGTAAGCCCAAGACTTTCAGCAGCAA
>JAGLLQ010000473.1 GCA_023140455.1 Desulfobacteraceae bacterium
TTCTGATATTATTTTTATCTTTCTCAATTATCAAGCATCCCTTAAAACCCTGAACAAGGAGATGGAAGGCTGGGCACAACAGGCAAAAAATATTTTTGAGATTACCCTTGATGCCAAAGCAACTTCCATGCAGCAGCTTGCAACCTTTATTGCTAATGATCCAAGGGTTGCTACATTGTTTAATGAGGGAAAAATCGCTGTAGCTTCCGAGGGTGGCGGACCTGGAAAAAAAGAGTCATCAATAATAAGGGAAAGGCTCTTTAAGATAGTGAATCCAAGTTGGGAGAATATGAGTCGCCTGTATGATGCCCGTCAACTTCAATTCCACCTGGGACCTGGTTCAACATCTTTTTTAAGGGTTCACCGCCCTGATAAATTCGGTGATAATATGGATGATGTAAGACATACAATAGTGGATGCTAATGTCAAACTAAAACCTACAAAAGGATTTGAGACAGGAAGAGTTTATTCAGGTATCAGAGGCGTGACTCCTGTTTTTATTAGGAATGCTTTGACTGCTGACAAAGAACATGTTGGAGCATTAGAAACCGGCACCTCCTTTACTGTTTTGCTCAATTCCCTCCATAGTAACCTTGGATGTGAATTCGGGATTTTACTGGCAAAAAATCATGTTGAGAAAAACATGTGGGCAGATTTTGTTAAAAATCATTTTACTCCTGATTTAGTCATAGATGATTTTTTTATAGAAGCCTCTACAAATAATGACATCAAAGAAATTTTATCAATTCAGACGGTTTCCTCTCTTCTAAATTCTGAAGGTTCACTGTTTATTAAAGGGGATAAGCCATTACAGGTGTGTATTTTTCCTTTAAGAGATTATAGGGGTTCAATTGACAAACAATTACCCCAAAGTGGTGTTGTCGTTGTCTGGAAAGATGCTTCAAAACGATGGGAAACTTTTACTAAAAATCTGGTATACAATATTATTTATGCCGTTTTAGCTCTCCTTGTAGTGGAAGGTATATTATTTATAACATGGAAATATTCAAGGAATAAGCTACAGTCTATAATTGATGGAAAAATTAAAGAACTCAGTGAAAGCAAACAGAGATTAGAAGCTTTAATAGAGAACATCCCTACTGGAGTTTTAACAGTAGATGCGATTTCCAAAAAAATAATAGGTATCAATCCACAAGCATCAAAAATGATAGATGGTCTACCCGCAAGTGTTGTTGGTCGTAGATATACCGAATTTTTATTAGAAACCGAGCCTTCAGTTGATGTTGAAAACAACAACCAAATAGAACAAAATCCTTCAGATTGTATGTTGTTGTCACTTAATAATGATAAAATACCGGTGCTTAAAGCATCAATTGAAACAATAATTAATGAACAAAAAGTGTTGATTATCTGTTTGTCAGATTTGACTAAACAGAAAGAAGCCGAGAATGAACTGATACGGCGAGAAAAGCTCCAGGGAGTTCTTGAAATGACAGGAGCGATCTGCCATGAAATCAATCAACCCCTGATGGTTCTCTCTGGGTATTCAGAGCTTTTATTAAATGACACATCTGAAAGCAAACAAGAGTATAAAAGTATCAAAGCAATTTTTGACCAATCTCAACGTATAAGCACTATTACTAAAAAACTTATGAAAATCACACAATACAAAACAAAAGATTATCTCAAAGGGAAAATTATTGATATTGATGCAGCTTCAGATGAAAATAAAACCGATACTGACTAACCTCGCTATGATTTTTAGGGAGCAGGACAGGAGGTCCTGCCAGGCTGAAAGATACCTATACATACATGGGCAAAGAGACTTGGCCCCTGTGCTGCCGATACTTGTTGAGATTTCCTGAAACCAAATAGATATGTGACTTAATCCCGCCTATATCCTTTGTCTTTCAACCAGGGTTTAAATGCGGTCACCCTGGATGCCCACAAAGAAACTTGACTTTGGAAACTTAATGTTTACTTCATATAGCCAAGATAGGTGAATAAAATTAATCCCATAACCTCTACTCTGTACCATATATAAAGGAAAGCAACAGGAGAATATGAAAAAAAATACAGGTTCCAATGAAAAGTTAAGAAACATTGCCATTATTGCCCATGTCGACCATGGTAAAACCACCCTTGTGGATGCAATGTTTAAGCAGAGTGGTCAGTTCAGGGAAGGTCAGGAAGTGGACGACCGCCTCATGGACAGCATGGACCTTGAGCGGGAGCGGGGCATTACCATTGCCGCTAAAAATTGTTCTGTCAACTGGAAGGGGGTAAAGATCAATATCATTGATACCCCTGGCCATGCTGATTTTGGCGGTGAGG
>JAGLLQ010000474.1 GCA_023140455.1 Desulfobacteraceae bacterium
ACAAAAAGCATTATTTTAAATGGTAATGAAATCATAATTGGAGGTAACATCATCATACCCATGGAAAGCAGAACAGAAGCTACTACCATATCAATCACAATAAAAGGTATATAAAGCACAAACCCGATTATAAATGCAGTTTTAAGTTCACTGATTACATATGCAGGGATCAAGACAAGTAAAGAAAGATCATTCCTTGTCTCAGGTTTTTTCATGTCAGCCCCTTTAATAAACAGTGCAATATCAGCTTCTCTGGTATTTCTAAGTAAAAAATTGCGTATCGGAATCTGGGCCTTTTCAAATGCGAGCTCATAGCTCATCTCATGCTCAAGATATGGACTAAGCGCAGAGTCATATACATTCTTTGCAACAGGTTGAATAATAAAAAAAGTCATAAACAGTGCAAGCCCTATAAGCACTTGATTTGGAGGGCTGTTCTGAGTACCCATTGCCTGTCTTAAAAAATGAAACACTACTACAAGTCTTGTAAAAGGAGTCATTAAAACTAAAATTGCAGGGGCCAGTGTTAAGATTGTAAGGAGAGCTATTATCTCCAATACAACTGCCACTTCCTCAGGAGTTGTAGCTTCTTTAACATCAAACTGCAAAGAAGGAATCGGGAAAGTTATGGCATCAGCAATGCCGGGTATAGCAACAACCAAAAAGAAAAGAAGTAATATTACTTTTCTGCTTTTCATTTCTATTCCTTATCCTTGATTTTATCTAAAGCTTTATTTTTCATAAGTTTCCCTGACAAAAAATCTGCAAATTTCATATTTTTCTTTTCTTCTTTTTGAGTTAAATCCATATCATTATCAATGGTTGCAAGTTGCGAAATATTTTGCGGTGTAACTCCTATTAAAATTTTTTCATTCAGGACATCAAGTAAAAGAATTTTTTCTTTTGGGGAAATATAATGGACAGCAAGTACTGAGATAAGACCATCACGGCTTCTCCCACTTTTTTTTGAAACCCGTTTGATAATATAGAATAAGAGCACCAGTGTAAGTAGCACCACGCAAAGCATAAAAAACGTTCTGGCAAACGCGGTCCATATTTCAGGGGAAGCACTCATGAAGCCTCAGCCAGACTTTTCACCCTATCCATGGGTGTGATAATATCTGTAAGCCGGACTCCAAATTTTTCATTTACAACAACGACTTCCCCTCGTGCGATAAGTTTTCTATTGATGTACACCTCGAGAGGTTCTCCAGCAAGCTTATTCAGCTCTACAATGGAACCCTGACCAAGCTGCAAAAGGTTATTGACAAGCATTTTTGTTCTTCCAAGTTCCACAGAAAGTTCCAATGGAATATCAAGGATAAAATCAAGCTGGTTTGCTCCCTCCTGCTCTTCAAGTTCATCTTCCTCAGGCTCTGCACTTTCAGTTGCCTGTTCATCAGTCTTTGGATCTTCTGAATCTTTTTGATCTTTCTCTTCATCAGCCATAGTATCTCTCTTTTTCTGTCATTATTTTTTCGTCAACCTTAAATGCCTGAAGCCCACGCTGAACTCCGACATGCCCTTTTAATTTTGGAAGCCCTGCAATAAAACCTGTCAGAGGTTCACTTGCATCATTATCCAATTGAAGAACATCACCAACCTGCATATACATTAGCTTCTCACCTGTAATTTCAGCTGTCCCAAGTTGTATCTTTAACTCAACCTCAGAGTCAATAATAGTATCACGCAATTCTATAAGCCACTTATTGTCAATCTCCTCAGTTTCAGCCTGAATACCTGATGATAGTTTATGCCTCAAGGGTTCTATCATTGCATAGGGATAACAGGCAATCAGGTTCCCGGCAGATTGCTCAAGTTCAACCTCAAATTTTGTAACAATAACAAGATCTGTTGGAAGCACTATTGCAGTGAATTGAGGATTCATTTCCGACCTGATAAGTGATGTAGTCACAGGTTCAATGGGAAACCATGCTTTTTCAACATCTTTAAGGCATGCAATAATAGTTTTTTTAATCATAACTTCTTCAATCCTTGTAAACTCCCGTCCTTCAACCCTTGCTTTGCCAAGAGCATCACCCCCAAAAAAGGTATCAATGAGATTGTAAACAAGTTGACTTTCTAAAACTATTAAACCATGCCCCCTTAGTGGCTCCATCCGAAAAACGTGTAAGCTTGTCGGCACTGGTAAACTTCGTACAAA
>JAGLLQ010000475.1 GCA_023140455.1 Desulfobacteraceae bacterium
CAAAGAAAATTGTTTTTAGAGCTACCAGGCTCATCTATTACACCTGCGCGTTAGCAGTTGGCTGGTCGCTTGTTATCTCATTTTTTGCGCTCTGGAATATCTATCAAAGAAAGCAGACAACATGTGAACTTGCAACTAAAGAGGCTCGGGCACATTTTTCTAAAGATCAGGCATTTCGTCTTTGGTCAACCGCTCACGGTGGAATTTATGTTCCCATTGACAAAAGAACTCCGCCCAACCAACATCTAAAACATGTGCCTGAACGTGATATTATAACTCCGTCTGGAAAAAAACTAACATTGATGAACCCGGCTTACATGCTTCGACAATTAATGGAAGAGTATTCCGAACTCTACAATATCAAAGGCCGTATCACCAGCTTAAAGCCTTTCAGACATCAAAATACTCCTGATGAATGGGAGAGGTCTGCCCTTGAGGCATTTGAAAACGGAGTTAAAGAAGTCTTTGAATTTGTAGACATCAATGAAGAACCTTACTTGCGTCTAATACGACCTATGATAGCAAAAAAAGGCTGTCTTAAATGCCATGGCTACCAAGGCTATAAAGTTGGTGATATCCGTGGTGGAGTTGGTGTGTCAGTTCCCATGTCCCCCTACCTGATTCATGAAAGCAGAGAAATTCACAAATTAATGATAAGTCACTTTCTAATATGGTTCTTAGGGCTTGGTCTTATCTATGCAGGGTTTATAGGATTGAAACATCGCATCGCAGAACGTGATAAGGCAGAAATAGCCCTGCGCGAAAATGAACACGAGTTATCAGCTACGCTAAACAGCATTGGGGATGCAGTGATAGCTACCGATATCAATGGTCAGATTGCCCGCATGAATCCTGTGGCGGAGATATTAACCGGGTGGACCATGGCAGAGGCTTTGGGGCATCCGCTCTCTGAGGTGTTTCACATTGTTAACGTAATAACCCGAAAATCAGTAGAATCTCCACACAATAAAGTCCTGCGTAACGGTGATATTGTGGAACTTGCTGACCATACAGTATTGATTGCCAAAGGTGGTACAGAGTTTCAAATTGCAGATAGTGGAGCGCCAATCCGAAAAGATGATGGTCTTGTCCATGGCGTGGTTCTGGTATTTCGCGACGTGACTCAAGAGTATCATATGAAAAAAGCACTTGAGGAAAGTGAAGTAAAATATCGAACCATGATGGATTCAATGAAAGAGCCAGTCTATATTGGTTCATTGGACTATATAGTTGAATATATGAACCCGGCAATGATTAAAAGAATCGGGCAAGATGCCACAGGAGAAAAATGTTATGCTGCACTGCATGATCTCACTGAACGCTGTCCATGGTGCGTGCGTGATAAGGTGTTGGAACAGGACTATTTTGAAACAAATATTGTCAGCCCTAAAGATAACCGTTCTTTCCATGTTTCCTATTCGCCATTGCATCATGTGGATGACTCTATTTCAATACTGACAGTTTTCAGAGATACAACCAAAATGCAGCAAATGGAATCTCAACTGCGCCAGGCACAGAAAATGGAATCCCTTGGCACATTAGCGGGTGGTATCGCCCATGATTTTAACAATATTCTTTTCCCTATTCTTGGATACACAGAAATGTTGCTGGAGGATGCCCCCGGCGACAGCAAACTTAAAGATGACCTTAATGAAATTTTTACCGCAGCACAACGGGCAAGCGATTTAATCAAACAAATACTCATTTTCAGCCGCCAAAGAGAACATGATCTAAAACCAATAAAAATACAACTTGTTGTTAAAGAAGTTTTAAAATTAATCCGATCCTCTTTACCGGCTACAATTGAAATAAATGAGGATATTAATAAAAAAACCGGCATGGTAATGGCAGATCCTACACAGATCCATCAGATTGCCATGAATCTGATTACAAATGCCTATCACGCTATGGAGAATACAGGCGGCAAGCTTAAAGTAATACTTAAACCGATAGAGTTAAACGAAAATGATTTAATGCATTCAACCATGAAACCGGGGCCGTATGCCTGTTTGACAGTGGCTGATACTGGCACAGGTATGGATAAGAGTGTAACAGACCGGATATTTGACCCCTATTTCACAACAAAAAAAGAGGGCAAAGGTACAGGTTTGGGCTTAGCAGTTGTCCATGGTATTGTTAAAAGTCATGAAGGGCATATAAACGTTTACAGCGAACCTGG
>JAGLLQ010000476.1 GCA_023140455.1 Desulfobacteraceae bacterium
TTCGGCAGATGGGCCTTCGCCCTTTTTCAGGCAGGGGTATAAATTTTTAGGCAGGTCTGATCAGGAATCAATCCTTCCAATGAATAACGGGGAGAACAGCAAAAAGAAAGTTTTTCAGTTTCATTATCGTTATCCCATGTTAGGCGGGCCAATGCCCATAGGTCTCTGCCTTGATGAGCTTGTTGAAATTGCTGATGGCCTTTTTTTAGGTCAGCTTATTTATTCAACCGCACTTGATATCCCATATCATTCATCGATTGACCCTTCAGAATTTAAATATCAGCTGTTTGGCTATTTTTTACTCCTTGATAATGCATGGCAGCATCACCGCCTTGCCATAGGGCTTGACACATGGAAAAAATAAACATTAATAATAAGGAGATATATCATGCAGATTGATTTTCACCACGCTGTTACCTATGTTGCAGCACGCCTGGCAAAATATTCAGTGGCGGACGCTAAAATCATCAGCTATTGTGCACAATATGTAGATGATGCAGTGAATTCCGGCACTATCAAATTCAGAAATAGAGCTATGTACAGCCGAATAAGTTCAGCTCATAAAATGCTGGATTATCGAAATTTTAAGGAACTTGCCAACCATTTTACATGGGTACCGTTTCATTTTCTTCCTGGAAATGCAGGGAAAAAAGCAGGCGATAACCCAGAAGGCAGTTTTGTTAACAAGTTAGTCTGCCATCCTGACAGTTATGTGGCAAATGATATGGTAAAATCCTGTATCACATGTCATGACAGGGAGTATGGCCTGCATCGTCTGGGTATTACCATGCATGTGCTTGCAGATACATTTGCCCATCAGAAGTTTGCAGGGATAAATCACAAGATAAATGAAGTTGAAAAAATTAAAGAACAGGGTGAAGATTCTGAACGTCTCATGAAAAAGCTTGTTGACTATTTTGGCAGTCTTTATAAAAAGGCTGCAAATAAAGTTATCAGCAATGCAATGCCCCTTGGGCATGGTGCAGCATTGACCTGTCCTGATCAACCCTGGCTGAAATGGAAATATAAGAATGGTGACGGAAAGGAGATCAAGCGGGATAACACTGATATCTTTATGGATGCTGTAAAGAGTATTCATAAAGCAATGGTGTGCTATAGGATGAAAGACCATGATTTTACTTTAAAGAGTGAAGATGAGATACCAGCAGATGATTTGAAACAAATCAAGAAGAATTTTTTAGATTTTGAAGATGAAGAAGGTGAACACCGACATCAAAAATGGCTTGATTCTATTGCCAATGGAGAATTCAGTTTTGCTAAAAAAGAGGAGGAAGTTTTTGCATATATTCCCAACGGCATGGGATCATGGAAACATCAGGCTTTAGATACAAAAAGGGAAGTTGAAACTAAAAAAGAGAGGTTTCTGTTTTCCCCTGATTTTATGGACAGTGACTGGAAGCTATTTCACGACGCCCTGCAAATTCACAGAATTGATATCATTCGGAATATTCTCCCGAAATACGGGATTTGTGCAGCATGATTGTAAATGTCTGAATTGACATTATGCCGGTGATATTTTACAAAGATATTGTCCTGTTCTTTAATAAAGGAGGTTTGCTATGTATGAAAAAATAGATGAAGTAAGAGATAAGCTTAAAGAATATACGCCTGAAAACCTGGCACAGAAACTTCCCCTGATAGATACATTGCTGGGATTGCATTATAATGCCACTGCTGAAGTTGATATTGAAAGAGCCCGGTATATGACAGAGCATTTTAAAGAAACCGAACATCTGAATACTCCAATGCAGATCAGGAGAGCCCAGGCAATCAGAAGTTACTTATCCAATAGAAAAATTGCTTTCCATGACAATAATATGCTGGCAGGAGGCACTACTGGCAAAGCACTTGGGGCACCTTTATATCCCGAATTTTTCGGTTTGGGTATATGGCCGGAGCTGGGAAATATCAGTACAAGAGATGAAAATCCTCAGTTTTTAGATGAAAAAGATGCTGAAGTTCTGAATTTTGAAGTCTTTCCCTACTGGATGGAAAAATCAATAGCAGAAGAAGTTCGAAAGGAAGACCCGTACAGACAAGCTCTGCTTGAAAAAATGATCATTTATACTATTTCAAAAGCTGCAACTATTTCACATACAACTCCCTGTTATGAGCTGGTCCTTAAAAAAGGTATTAAAGGCATTATGGAGGAGGCTGTACAAAAGCAAGCTGAATATAGTGACGATAAAGAGAAATCAGTTTTTTATCAATCTGTACAGATCGCTATGCAGGGTATCCTTGATTATGCAGCTAATATTGCAAAGGAAGCAGCAAAACAGGCTGATACAGAAACAGATCCAATACGTAAAAAAAATCTTCAACAGATGGCTGATACCTGCAAGCAGGTTCCGGCAAATCCTGCAAAGACTTATCTTGAAGCTGTTAATTCGCTCTGGATTTGCCAGGTCTGTATATTTGCTGAAAACTCTAATATGGCAATCAATCCCGGGCGTATTGATCAAATATTATACCCGTATTTTATTAAAGAGTATAAAGCTGGAGATCTCTCTGTAGATGATGCTTTGAATATCTCAGGTTCTTTGTGGTTAAAGCTTGCTGATAATGTAAACCTTGTACCGGAAGCTGCTGAAAAACTTTTTGGTGGTGCAGGTGCTGTTCCTGCGATTACCCTTGGTGGTGTGGACAAAGAGGGTAATGATGCAGTCAATGAACTGACCTATGTTTTATTGAAAGTGACCGAACTTTTACCGATTCAGGATCCCAATGTAAATGCCCGGTTTCACCCCCAAAAAAATACAATTACCTATAGAAATGAAGTCAGCCGGGTGATTTTGACCAATAAGGCTATTCCTGCTTTTTTCAATGATATTCAGAATATAAAGACCCTTGTCAACCAGGGAGAAACCCTTGAACATGCCCGTGATTATTCAGTTATCGGTTGTGTTGAGCTGGGGAGTGCCGGAAGGGATTATAGTGCAAGCTCTTCCATATTCATGATGATGTATACAATTCTGTACATGGCCCTTCACAATGGTCGGACCACAGTTACAGGGGATAAGCACCTTTGGAAAGCCACTGGTGATCCAGAAGATTTTAATAGTTTTGAAGCATTCTGGGAGGCCTATAAGGAACAAACAAGGCTGATGGCAGATAATGCTGTGTCATTGAACAATACCTATGGGAAAAAACATCAAGATTTTCTTCCAACCCCTCTCTTGTCTGCCCTTTTTAAGGGGCCCATGGATAAAGGCAGGGATTTGATTTACGGCGGGGCAATTTATAATTCTTCAGGGGTTACCCATATTGGGTTTGCCGATGTTTGCGATTCCCTTTGTGCCATAAAAGATGTCTGCTTTAATGAAAGCAACACAGACATGAAGATGACTTTTTCTGAACTGGTAGGGGCGGTTGATAATAATTTTAAGGGATATGAACTGCTGGAAGCTTACCTTAAAAACAAGGCGCCCAAATATGGAACCCCCCATCCTGTTGCGGCTGAGATGTCCCAAAAATTGATTGATCTTGGATATGATGTTTTCAACAACCAGAAAAACTATCGGGGAGGCAATTATCGGGTTGCCTACTGGACAATGACAAATCATGCCGGATACGGCAGTGTGACAGGAGCCCTGCCCAGCGGGAGAAAAGCAAATCTGCCTTTTTCAAGTGGTATTACGCCTGTGTCACAGATTGATACCAGGTTGACAACTTCCCTGAACTCTGTTGCAGCTTTAAATAGTGAACATACACCTGGGGCCTATGCCCTGAACATGAAATATTCACCCGTGGAATGTACCCTTGAAAATGTGGATAGATTTGGAAGCATTGTTCAAGCCTATATGGATAGCGGCGGCCAGCAGGTTCAGTTCAATATTCAGGACTATGAAACATTGAAAGAAGCTAAAGAGAATCCAGATAGTAATCCTCATCTTCTGGTCAGGGTGTCAGGATATTCTGCTTATTTTAAAACATTGAACAGTGCCATGCAGGATGAATTGATCACACGAAGCCAGTATAATCTGTCTTCTGGTAAATTTGTTTCTTTATAATATGAAAGGAAGATGACATGAATTTTATAGAGACACTTCAAAATCAAACAAAAGAGATGCAATTGTCATTAATTAAGGACAGAATAAATAACCTGAAAATAGATATTGAAACTGAAGCTACAGGAGAAGCTCTGGATAACCTGCTGTTTCTTTTACTTAAAGCAATGGGATTATTGTTTCTGATCAATAAAGATTATCGGAAAAATATTAAGGATTTTACAGGCTCTTATGTTATTTGCAGCAATGATAACAAAATCAACGTCTCTGCAATATTTAAAAAAATCCCTGTATTTTTTACCCAAAAAGATGGAATGGAGGTTAAAGACAGTATAGTTGATAATGCTACAACAACGGTAACATTCAAGGATGGAAAGGCAATGGCTGATTTTCTTTTATCCGGGAATACCGATGTTATAGCAGGGATGCTGAACAATCAGCTGAGTGTTTCCGGGAACCTTAATTATCTTTTTAAATTTGTATATCTGCTGTGGCTTATTCCTGAGCTGTTGGGAATCAATGACTTCAAGGAGTTATTAAGTAATCATTCATGAAGAGTCTGGCCAGTCAGGGCCCATTAATATTTGATATTGCCAGAGCCTCTTTTGTTGATGGACCGGGTGTCAGAACCACTGTTTTTTTTAAAGGTTGCCCGCTTTCATGTCCCTGGTGTCATAATCCTGAATCCCAGTCTTACAAAGCAGAAACAATGTACTTCCCTGAAAACTGTATCGATTGCGGGAATTGCAGGGAAGGCAAAAAATGTTTTACCCGTGCAAGGCGCATTGTTGGGAAAAATTACTCTCCTGAACAATTAACTGAAATTATTTTAGAGGACAAACCCTATTTTATAAGTTCAGGCGGGGGAGTAACATTTTCCGGAGGAGAGGCTCTAAATTTTATCAGCTATCTGTCTTGTGTGTTACCTGCATTAAAAAAAGAAAATATCCACATTGCCATTCAGACATGTGGATATTTTGATTTTAATCAATTTGTTTCAAATATTTCCCAATATATAGATGTTATCTATTTTGATTTTAAGATCATGGACGATGACACTCATCACAATCTGCTTGGAAAATCAAATCAAATCATACTTAAAAATTTTGTTAATCTTCTTCAACACAAAGTCAATGTAATACCGCGAATTCCTTTGATCCCACATTTCGTCGCAAACAAAAAAAACCTTGATGCTGTTGCTGCATTTTTTCTTGAACATAAAGTGAGACATTGTGAGTTCCTTTATTATAATGCCAGTTCAAGGGAAAAATTAATCCGGCTTAAAAGGGAACCAGACGAAAAATTATCTGAGAAACCAGTGCCTATGACTCAAAACAAAGCCTGGATAGACTATTTTAAGCATAGGATGAAGGAAAGATGGCTTAATTGTACCTAATTAAAAAGTAAAGGAGAAAAATATGACTCATACTATTTTGCTTATCCTAGGAATTTTTATTTTATGCACTTTTTATACATTTACAGCAATTTCTTTTCTAAAACACAGACTGCCCAAAAAGAAAAGAGAATATATTAGGATTCAGCAATTGCTCAACAACAAAACAGTGGAATATTCAAAAGAGGACGAAAAGGAAGCTGACAGCATCTTCAAACGTGACTACGATGGAACAGATTATATCCTTCCGGTTTTCTTTGTAACGCTTTTTTGCGCCCTGGGTTTTTTTGTACTTTTTTCTGGAAAATCCCCCATCGTCTTAGGCGGCATCTGGAGCGGGGAGGCAGGCAAAATGCTGCCCTATTACAGAATCAGCCTTGTTTCTATAAGTATGGCTATCCTTGGCAGTTATGTCTGGTCCATCCAGTACATTGTCAGGCGCCTGATTACAGTGGATCTTCCACCAAGCGCTTATTACAGTGTTGGAACAAGGATCATTTTTGCGACATTTGTTTCTTTGGTTCTTCGTCATTTCATTGCCTTTCTTCCGGGTACAGCCAGCGAAATGATGATCAAGCAGCTTCCGGCCATTGCTTTTTTTACCGGTATTTTTCCTCAACGAGCCATGGATTATATGCAGGAGCGGCTACAGATCTTCAACCCCCCCTCATAAAGAGCACATAAACTGCCTTTGGAAATGATCGAGGGTATTTCCATGTTTAGCAAAATTCGGCTTGCCGAGATTGGGATTGATAATGCTCAGAATCTTGCCCTTGCTAACTTTAAAGAAATGATAGTGAAAACCCCATTCAATCCTCGTATGATCTTGGACTGGATCGCTCAGGCAAAGCTATATATCATTGTTAAGGGCGGCATTGTTGAACTACGTGAAGCAGGTATTAGAAATGTGTTTGGTCTTATTACATTATGCAATGGTGATCAATTTGATAAATTGGACATACTTTCTGAAAAAATTGGAACAGACCTATCTTCAGTCTGTATGGAATTGAAAGAGCGGCCGGACATAATAATGTTGATAGAAATTCGAAAAAAGCTGTGCTCCAGTTAGTGATCTATTGACCAGCAGATACAGCTTCTCACATTCATTTTACATCTCCAATATGCATATAGTATCCCTCACATAAAATTTCCAACACAATTTCTTTTTATTCATACTTTGCAATAATT
>JAGLLQ010000477.1 GCA_023140455.1 Desulfobacteraceae bacterium
TCATATAACTGGGATCAATATATTTTAACGATACCGGGATATTTTTGTCCTTGAACCATTTACTGATTTCATTTTTTAAAAATATGCCAATATCATTTAATTTTAAATTTCCTGAAGCATCATATTCTTTTTTTTGATTTTTAAAGAAATTTTGACCTGCACCTTCGGCAGTGATTATTACAGCATGTTTGCTTGTTTTAATTCTTTTTTCGAGGGCATTTAGAAAGCCGTGCTCCCCATAAAGATCAATATCAATTTCCGGGATAAGCACAAAATTTGCATCCTGTTGAGCAAGTGCTGTAGTCGCAGCAAGAAATCCTGAGTGCCTTCCCATAAGTTTAATTAATCCAATGCCGTTTGGATAAGCTTCTGCTTCATTATGAGCACCTCTTATTGCACCGGTTGCAATGTCAACTGCAGTGTCAAAGCCAAAAGATCTTGACACCAGATGAATGTCATTATCAATGGTTTTTGGAATTCCTATAACACTTATTTTAAGACTTCGTTCAAGCACTTCTTCAGCTATTTTTTTAGCAGCCATCAGAGTTCCATCTCCACCAACCATAAAGAGAATTCCAATATTCATTCTCTCAAGGCAGTCAACAACAAGAGAGATATCCTGGGAGCCCCGGGATGAGCCTATAAGAGTTCCACCAGTATCTTGAACACCAGATACTGATTGAGGGTTAAGATCAATTACTTCATGTCCGTATTTCGGAATAAATCCTTCAAGCCCATGTTTTATGCCATAAATATTTTTAGAATTATAATTGTGAAAAAGTTCAAGAACTACAGCACGTATTATGTCATTTAAACCAGGGCATAACCCACCACAGGTAGCAATGGCGCATTTTACTTTGCTTGGATCAAAATAAATTTTTTCCCTGGGTCCTGCAAGTTCAAAGCCCTGCATTTTAGCTTCAGGTGTCAGGTCATAAATCAGATGATCAGTTTTTATATTAACAAGAATTTTATCTTTATCTGAAATAAATCTTTTACTGAATTTGCTTCTGTTTTTTTTTTGGATAGGGGAGTCTATTTTTGTAGGGCCTAAAGTTTGTATTTCAGTGATCAAACTATTATCGTTCATTTTGCACCTCCATTGAATTTTAAAGCACCTTTTCCAAGGATGTCATGTAAATGAAGAGTTCCTTCAAGGATATTATTTGAGTCAACAATTGGCAATACAGTTATTTGAAATTGTTCCATAATATACAAAGCTTCATGTAAAAAGGAATCTGCAGAAACTGATTTAGGAGATTCTGTCATAATAGAATCAACACTGATTTCAGAAAAATTTGTAACGTTTTTTGCAATACTGTGTCTTATGTCACCATCAGTGATAATTCCATTAAGAGTATGGTCATTACCGCATATTAACACTGCTCCCAGTTTATATTTTTCCATTTCTATAATTGCTTTTTGCATTGAGGTGTTTTTGAAGACAAAGGGTGATTTTGATAAAGATATCATCATTGCACCTACTTTGGATGTAAGCCTTTGTCCAAGAGCTCCACCAGGGTGGGATTTTTTAAAGTCTTTTTCCTGGAATTTTTTTTTGTTAATCAGGCTGACTGCAAGAGCATCACCCATTGCAAGTTGTGCAGTAGTGCTTGAAGTAGGAGCAAGGCCAAGCGGGCATGCTTCTTTTTCAACACCAGTATCAATAATAATATCACACAAGGTTGCCATGGTTGAATTGATACCCCCTGTAAAAGCTATTAATTTGCAGTTAAGGCTTTTAATGGAAGGGATGAATCGGTTCAATTCTTCAGTCTCTCCACTATTTGATATGACAATGATTATATCATCTTTAGTTACCATCCCCAGATCTCCATGCATTGCTTCTACTGGATGGAGAAAAAAGGAATTTGTCCCGGTGCTTGTAAGGGTTGCAACAATTTTCCTTCCAATAAGACCGGATTTACCAATCCCTGAAATAATTACTCTTCCGGATATAGCACAAATTTCTTCAACCATTTTTTCAAAAGAAGAA
>JAGLLQ010000478.1 GCA_023140455.1 Desulfobacteraceae bacterium
GGCATCTATAATTATATCACGCAATGTACCACCACCTAACGCAGTAACTACACCAAGCAAGACAATGCTAAATATATCCATATCCTTTTTGCCAGCAGCGATGACCCCGGTGATTGCAAAAGCTGCTATCCCAATTAATCCTAAATAATAAATCATAACTTTTCACTACGCATAGAATATAAATTATAACATCAAATAATTAACAATAAAGTTTACTATTTTTTGTATATCATAAAAAAATAACTTTACACCTTTTTTTTGTCAGGTCCAGAGAAATAATTTTTTAGAATAAAATGAATATATATTATTGAGTTAATTCTGTTGACATGGTTTAATTTTTTTTCACTTAATTCTTTTAACTCAACAGTGTATATCATTTCCGATAAGCAGGTTCAGCATGCGGATACTGGTATCATTTTTAGTAAAAACTTGACATAAATTTATAATAGATTTATTGTGAATTTATATATAATTCAGAAGGGATTAATTTTGATGCGGACTTTATATTTTTTTTAGTTTCAAGGAAGAAGGAGTTAGTTATGGATGATCTTATTTATCTTGATAACGGAGCAACATCTTTTCCAAAACCGGAAGAGGTTTATGCTTATATGGATAGTTTCTACAGGAACAATGGAGTTAACCCGGGAAGATCCGGTTATGACCTTTCCATTGAAACCGGCAATGTTATCGAAGATACAAGAAAAATGATGACTAAATATTTTAATGGTAAAGATCATAACAGACTTATTTTTTCATTAAACTCAACAGATGCACTGAATCTTGCCATATCAGGCTTGCTTGAATCAGGTGACCATGTGATCACAACAACTCTGGAGCATAATTCTGTATTGCGGCCGCTTTATCATTTGTCACAGAACAAAGGTGTTGAGGTAGATTATATACCTTTTGATCAGAATGGTTTTGTCAATCCTGATGATTTTGCTGCAAAGTTTAAAAACAACACTAAGCTTGTTGTGTTAAATCATGCTTCCAATGTTCTTGGAACAATTCAACCTGCAAAGGAAATCGGGAAGCTTTGTAAAGAAAATGGAATTTTATTTCTTATTGATGCATCACAGACAGCAGGGAAAATTGCTGTTGATATTGAAGAGTTGAATGTTGATATTGTGGCTTTTACCGGGCATAAATCACTTTTAGGTCCGGTTGGGATTGGTGGATTATATGTCAAAGATAATGTCGAAATCAAGCACACACGGGCTGGTGGAACAGGAGTAAAATCAGCTGTTAAATTCCACCTTGAAGAATATCCTTACAGACTTGAATATGGCACATTGAATATTGTTGGAGTGGCTGGTTTGTATGCAGGGATAAAATGGCTTAACAATAAAGGAATTGAAAAAATTCATAAAGATGAAATGGTATTAACTGAAAAATTCAGAGATGGATTGAAAAAGATCGATAATATTATCACTTACTGCCAAGATGACCTGACAGATCATATAGGAGTTATAAGCTTTAATATAAAGGGATTTGAGGCTTCAAATACAGGTACTATCTTAGATGGTGAATATAATATTGCCTGCAGGACAGGTTTGCAATGTGCGCCTTTGGTTCATGAACAGATTGGGACAGATAGAATTCATGGGACTGTAAGAATGGGATTTGGTCCATTTAATACAGCAAACCATGTTGAAAAAGCTTTAAAAGCCGTTAAAGAGATTGCTGAAACATATGTATAATTAGTTTGGTAAAGGGTTTATTCTTGACTTGTATAAATTAATAAAGTAAAAAATTTATTAAGCACAAAATAAGTTCAAGAGGGGAGCAATGTTAGACGTACCAAGAACTACTAATACTGTTTTGATGGTAAGGCCTTATGATTTTGGATTTAATGAAGAAACAGGCAAAGATAATGAATTTCAGCAAAAGCTTAAAGCTTCTGAAATAGAGGTAAATAAAAAAGCAAATGCCGAATTTCAAAATATGGTTGACATCTTACGAACAGAAGGTGTTATTGTTTTAATCCTTGAAAAGCCGGATAAACCTTATTCAGAAGCACCCGATGCAATTTTTCCAAACAACTGGTTTTCCACGGAACATGATGGGACAATACTTGTTTATCCCATGGCTGCTCAGAATCGGCGTTTTGAAAAAAGACCTGCTGATGTTGAGAAATTATTAAAATCAAGTGGATATAAAATCAGAAATATTATCAATGTAGGGCATATAGATGAGACAGACAGCTTTCTTGAAGGAACGGGCAGCATGGTGATTGACCACGCTGCTGAGATTGTTTATGCTGCAAGATCCAAGCGCTGCAGCGATGAACAGTTTGATAATTTTATCCGACTCCGTTTTTATGAAGAAGGTATACTTTTTGATACAAAGAGCTCCACTGGTCACCCTGTTTATCATGCAAATGTTATGATGGGAATAGGAGAGAAATTCGCTGTTGTCTGCCTTGATTGCATTTGTACTCAAAAGGATAAGGAAAGAGTGTATAATTCTTTAAACAGATTTTTTGATGTTATTGAGATATCAATGGAGCAGATGGAAAAGCATTTTTGCGGTAATATCCTTCAGGTCAATTCTGCTGATGGAAACCCCAAAATAGTTATGTCCAAGCAGGCATTCAACGGTTATTCAAAAGAACAGCTGCAAAAGCTTGAGCAATATGGGAAGATTCTGCCTGTTGATCTCACAACTATTGAGACTATAGGGGGCGGGAGTGCCCGTTGCATGATGGCAGAAATTTTTTCTGAAAGGATCGAAAAATAGGTTAAAAATGTTATCTTTCCTCCCATCATTTGTTAAGGGGTGTTGTACTTTTTTATTATATACTGTCAACACTATTCTTTTATGCCTGCCTATTTTTTTTATAGCCGGTGTAAAATTTTTTATTCGGATTCCTATTGTAACTGATTTTTGCACTAAAGCTCTTATATTTATTGCTACTTTATGGATAAGTATAAATTCTTTTATTATAAACTTGTTTAATAAAATTGATTTTGATGTTCGCGGGCTTGATCAACTTGAAAAAAAACAATGGTATCTTGTACTTTCCAATCATCAATCCTGGGTTGATATTCTTGTACTCCAGAAAGTATTGAACAGGAAAATTCCAATGTTGAAGTTTTTTTTAAAAAAAGAGCTTATCTGGGTGCCTTTCCTGGGGCTTGCATGGTGGGCATTGGATTTTCCATTTATGAAACGGTATTCCAAAAAATTTATAGAGAAAAATCCACACCTTAAAGGGAAAGATTTTGCAAAGACAAAAAAAGCATGTAAGAGATTTATAAGGACTCCTGTTTCTGTTATGAATTTTGTTGAAGGAACAAGATTTACACAGATAAAAAAGGCTAAGGCAAATGGGGAATTTGAGAACCTGCTTCAGCCAAAAGCCGGGGGGGTGGCATTTGTTTTAGGGGCAATGAGTGAATCTCTTCATAAAATTATTAATGTTACAATAGTTTACCCTGGCAACACTCCAACCTTTTGGGAGTTTATGTCAGGTAAGACAAATAAAGTTATTGTTGATCTTGAAATTCTACCAGTAACTGATTCTCTCACAGGTGATTTTTTTACAGATAAGCTTTTTAAGGATAAGTTTTGCAGTTGGCTAAATACTCTATGGGAAGAAAAAGATCACAAAATTGGAAAAATCATAAAAGATAATAATGGTTTAAAATAGATCTTTGTATTAAGTAATTATCATCTCATATTGACGTCCTCTCTTGTCATCATCGCTTTGATACATGAGTTCCTTGATCTTGGCATTAATCAGTTTGTCTTTTATTTGTTTTTCTGAATACTTGCCTTGAACAATTGTCCCCGGGAAGACAACCCCTGTGACATGGATTGTTGTGTCGCCTAAATTGGTTTTATTCCAATCTAAAAGGTGTTGCCTCTCTTGCCTCAGGTCATCAATGTTCTGTTTGATTGTTGAAAATGATTCCTCTGCACCCTTAAGTTGTTTTTCCATAGCATCAATTTTATCAAAACAGGATGTGAGTTTTTTATCTATTTTTTTGTCTTCATTTTTTAGAGTACTAAATGTTGTTTCTAACTTAGCTGATTCTTCTTTTTTCCCATTTTTTTCCATAACTGAATCTAGTTTAGTGCTTATTTTTATTAGGTTTGTTCGGGATTTTTCTTGAAGATTGGCTAAATGTGTTGCGGCCTTGTGATGTTTTTTGTTTTCATCAATAAGTTTTTCTTTTTTATTTTCTTTTTTATTTTTTTCTTTTGTAAGCGTGCTTATTTTGCCTTTAATATTTGAAAGTTCTTTGCTCACAAAGGCATCATGGCCAGTTTTAATAATATTGGGTTCAGAAAGTTCTGTGCCAACCTGTTTTGCAAAAACTCCCATTTTTGCAGTTATCTTACATGAGATTATTTTCCCATCTTTTGTAATACATGCACCACTGGTGTCAATCTTAGAGTCAACAATTTCTTTTGCTATATAGATATTTCCCATACAGACAATATTTGAGTTGTGAACAAATTTTGCATAAACATTGCCCTTTGCATAAATTTTAGCTTCGTTAATACCGTTTGTGATATTTAAATCGCCTTCCGCATGGATAATGCCTCCTTCAATTTCACGAGCCATTATGTCATTGCCTTTTACTTTAAATCCATCTTTAATACATCCTTTTATTTTAATATTCCCATCGTACTTGATATGGCCGGTTTTATAATTTACATCTCCGGTTGTTGCGTATTCCTTGTTCACAACAACAAGACCTGCCCAGGTAAGTTTTGGATAACCATTTACAGAGGCTATTGTTTTAAGCCCATCTTCAGAAAGCTTTACACCCTGCCCATATCTTAATTTTATATCTTGTGCTTTTTTTGTGGTAAGCTCTACATTGAAAACTGTTTTTCCGCTGAATGATTCCTTAAGAGGAGTTTTTTCAGCCAGTACAGTCCCTTTTTCAACTTGGGGGATTATACCCCTGTCTTTAAAGTCAATTCTTCCACTGGAGCTTAATCCTCCTGCTTTTAAATGATCTGTATCAAATAAGTATTCAACTTTCGCATTCTCCCCTTTAATAGGCTTTGTGCCTTTAGCTGCTATAAATCCTTTTTTTTTAAACCCGCTTGACTTTATAAAGCCTAAAAAAAGATCATCGCTTACAATCCCAAAAACGATCCCTTTTTTGATAAGAAGGTCTCTAATATCATCAGGATTGACATTGTTGTCAAAATCTTCTGTTTTGAATATTAATGCAGTCAGGTTATCATGTTTAATCTCAAGCTTTATGCCGTATTCAATAATTTCTACTTTGCTGATTTTTGCTGATTGTTTCTGATCAGCTGTATCTGCTTTCTTTTTTACGAATTTATTATTTGCAGACCTTGTGTCAGTATTATCATAGCTATGTTTAATTTCTTTTATTAATCTTTTTTGAGCTTTGAGAATTAAATTACGATGTTCTATTGTGATAATCCCTGCCTCAACAAGCATGTCGCCAATAAGTCTTGGGT
>JAGLLQ010000479.1 GCA_023140455.1 Desulfobacteraceae bacterium
ATGTAAGAATTCCTAAAGAAAATATTCTTGGTAACAAAGGAGATGGTTTTCACCAGATGCTGAAAACCCTTGATGGCGGTAGGTTATCTATCGGTTCAATGGGGCTTGGCGGAGCCCAGGGTGCCTATGACCTTGCATTAAATTATGCAAAAAACAGAGAGCAGTTTAATCAGCCTATTTCAAAATTTCAGGCAGTGGCTTTCAAGCTTGCTGACTCTGCCATGGAGATAGAACTTGCAAGAAATCTCTTATACAAGGCGTGTTGGTTAAAGGATAAGAAGCGAGCTTTTGAAAAAGAGGCTGCAATGGCTAAACTTTATTGTTCAGAAGTAATGAGCAGGGTTGCAGATCATGCAGTTCAGATTCATGGTGGATATGGGCTTATGAAAGAATATGATGTGGAAAGGTTCTATCGTGACCAGAAACTTCTTGAAATCGGCGAAGGTACATCAGAGGTTCAAAGATTGGTTATTTCAAGATATATTGGATGTTAATTCTAATTAAAGGAATGACTTATGTCTGCAGACAAACTTATATTAAAAGAAGAAAGAAATAATGCTGTTATCTTGAGGTTGAACAGAATAAAGGCAATGAATTCTTTTAATTTTGACCTTTTATATGCTCTTAGAGATGAGCTTTTTGATCTTCAGTTTAAAAATGATCTAAGATGTCTGATTATTACAGGAGCAGGGGAAAAAGCATTCTGCGCCGGAGCTGATCTAAAGGAGAGGGCAACATTAAGTCAAGATGAAGTAAAGAAATTTATTTTGACTATAAGAGGGGTACTTTCAGATGTTCATGATTTTCCAAAACCTGTGATATCTGCTGTTAACGGGGTTGCACTGGGTGGCGGAACAGAACTTGCCCTGGCATCTGATATCAGAGTATTGTCTGAAAATGCAACAATGGGACTTACAGAAGCCAGGCTTGCCATTATTCCAGGTGGCGGCGGAACTCAACGGTTGCCAAGGATTGTGGGAGTTGCAAAAGCTAAAGAACTTATCTTTACAGGCAAAAGGGTTGGTGCTGATGAGGCATTGGCTATCGGGCTTGCCAATAAAACTTGTAAAAGCGAAGAACTTATTGATACGTGCATGGAGTATGTTGCAATGATTAATGAGACAGGACCAATTGCTGTAGAGCAGGCAAAATATGCTATAAACAAGGGGGTTGAGACAGATCTTGCAACTGGACTTGCCATTGAATCAAATGCTTATAGAGTCACAATTCCTACAGAAGACAGAGTCGAAGGATTAAAAGCTTTTCAAGAGAAGCGCAAGCCTGTTTATAAAGGGAAATAAGGAAAATCATATGACAGAGAATAATAGAGAACACTGGCTTAATGAGGAAAAATTACTTGAGCAGCGTCGATATGAAGCTACATGGCCTGGCGGGCAAAAAGCTGTTGATAAACTTGCTAAAAAAAATAAACGCCCTGTTAGGGATCTTATTTCTGACATAATTGACCCTGATACTCAATTTTTTGAGCTATCATTGCTTGCAGGGTTTGGCATGGATTATCCGGGAGTTCCTGATGTGCCCTGTGGCGGTATTGTAACCGGGATCGGAAAAGTCCATGGCAACTGGACAATGATCATGGCAAATGATTCAAGGGTAAAGGCGGGAACTTATTTCCCAATTACTCTAAAAAAACATATGCGGGCCCAGGCAATTGCAGAAAATTGCGGCTTGAACTGTATATATATCGCTGATTCAGGAGGAGTGTTTCTTCCCATGCAGGCTGATGTGTTTCCCGATGATCAGCATTTTGGGTCTATTTTTTATAATATGGCAAGAATGGGTGCAAAGGGGCTGAAACAGGTAACAATGAGTACCGGCGGCAATACAGCAGGCGGTGCTTATATAGTGTTTATGGCCTGTGAATCAATAATGATTGACAAATCATCATTCTCTTTTCTAGGCGGCCCCCCATTAGTTAAAATGGCAACAGGCGAAGTGATATCAGCAGAGGATTTAGGCGGTGCAAAAGTGCATACTGAAGTTTCCGGCGGAGCAGATCATATATGTGAAAGCCAGGAGCATGCAACAGCAACAGTAAGAGAGATACTTGCCCTTCCAAAACCCCAGAAAATTCATCTTAATCAATACCAGCCTGAAGAGCCTCTGGTACCGCTTGATAATATTTATGATCACTTGCCTGTTTCAACTCAGCAGGGCATAGATACAAGGGAAGTAATAAATTGTATAGCTGATGCCAGCCATTTTCATGAATATAAAAAGAACTATGCTATTGGGAAAGCTACCAATGTATTGACGGGTAAGATAAGGATAAAAGGAAATCCTGTTGGTATTGTAGC
This sequence comes from Desulfobacteraceae bacterium, assembly GCA_023140455.1. The sequence goes on from JAGLLQ010000479.1 coordinate 2,319, forward strand.
ATCCAATCAGGTTGGAATTATATTCCATGAGGCTGCACAAAAGATTGCAGAATGGGTTGTAAGATGTTCCAATGAAAAAACACCTCTTTTATTTATCCAGAACTCACCTGGATTTATGATCGGGTCTGATTCTGAGCATTCAGGTATTGGAAAATATGGTGCAGATATGGTTAAAGCAGTTGCCTGTGCCCAGGTACCAAGAATACAGCTTGTTATAGGACCTGATAATGGTGCTGCCAACTATGGAATGTGCGGCAGGGCCTACAGACCTCATTTTTTATTTTCAACAATGCGGGCAAGGACTTCTGTTATGAGCGGGCAGAGTGCAGGTGGTGTTCTTCTTTCAATAGAGGAAGCAAAACGAAATGCAATGAAAAATCCAATGTCTGAAGAAGAAAAGCAGGAATTCAGGCAGAAGATAATTGATATATATGACGGTGATGCACATCCATTTTTTTGTGGATCAAGATTATTAAATGACAGAGTTTTAAAATTTAGTGAAATTCGAGACTGGCTTGCAATGGCACTTGAGGTTAGTCATATCAAGCCGATTGGAGAGCCCTCTTTTGGGAATTTTAAATTTTAACTCTGATAAAATATTTTAGAATGGAGGAAATATGACTGAATATGATATGTGGAAAGTTTTTCCAAGGATGCC
>JAGLLQ010000048.1 GCA_023140455.1 Desulfobacteraceae bacterium
CGACATTCAAGGTATCAGAAGATTCTAAACAACAACCATATCTGATATCATCAATCATGTGGGATTCTATCCCTGCCCTCTTTATTGCTTCTTTCATGGTTACAGCCGCAATACTTGCACCATTCATTTTTATAAGACTTCCGCCAAAAGCTCCTATTGCAGTTCTACAAGCTGATGCAATAACTATATCTTCCATTTTATCCTCCTAAAACGATTTTTCATTTATTGTTGCCGCCGGGTTTTCATTTATAACAATACCATTAAGTTTTCCTGTTGCAACAGGAAGGATTGTTTTAATAAAAAACTTTGCTGCCATTATTTTTCCATTATAAAAATCAACATTTTTTCCACCATTTTTACTTGCAAGTTTAGCATCGGCAATTTGAGCACGCCATAAAAGCTGCCATGCCAAAACCACATCACCTGCTGCATCAAGTAGAGGGGATGCTACGGCAAAAGCAGATTTGTATTCTGCTGTTTTGACACTTTCAGCAGATTCCTTTAGTTTCACTGCAAGCTCTTTTAAAACTTTTTCAAGATTATCAGCAAGGTCCATAAAAACTTTATTCTCTTTTGAGTAATCAATCCTCTTTTTTATCTCTAAAACCAATGCATCAAGCATTATACCGTTTTGTCCGCCAACTTTGCGAAAAAGAAAATCTGTTGCCTGAATACCATTTGATCCTTCATAAATAGAAGCAATTTTACAATCTCTTAAAAGCTGCTCCATGGGATATTCTTTGGTATAGCCATATCCGCCAAACACCTGCATCCCTTCTGCGCAAACCTCAAATCCCCTCTCACTTGAGTATGATTTAACTATGGGCGTTAAGATCTCAGCAAGATTTGAATAATGTACTCTTTCATCTTCTTGATCTGTGCATTCAACCATGTCAAAACAGAATGCTGTAAAAAAAGCAAGGCTTCGAAGCCCTTCAACATAAGATTTCATCTTCAAAAGCATTCTTCTGACATCAGGGTGTTCAATTATAGGCACTTGAGATGCTCTAACATCAGAACCTTTTTCCAAAGATTTACCCTGGAGTCTTATTTTAGCATATTCCAAAGCATTAAGATAAGCACAGGATGCATGGGAATATGCCTGGGTGCCCACTTCAAGACGAACTCCATTCATCATATGGAACATAATTTCCATACCCTGATTTTCTTTACCTAACAAAATCCCCCGGCATTTACCTCTACTTCCAAGTGAAATTGAGCAAGTAGGGCTGCCATGCAAACCAAGTTTTTCTTCAACACCAGTGCATGCTACGTCATTACCCTCTCCAAAGGTTCCATCATCATTGACCCAAACCTTAGGAACGATAAACAGAGAAATGCCTTTGGTTCCGGCAGGGCCACCCTTTACCCTTGCAAGTACAGGATGAATAATATTTTCTGTAAGATTTTGTTCTCCATTGGAGATAAATATCTTATTTCCAACAATGGAATATGTACCATCGTCAAGCTTTTCAGCCGAAGTCTCAAGTGCACCAAGATCAGATCCTGCGCCAGGTTCTGTAAGAAGCATTGTTCCGCCCCATTTGAGGGAATAAAGTTTTTCTAAAAATAGATCTTTCTGGCTCTTAGTTCCATAACGATCTATCATCTTTCCAGC
>JAGLLQ010000480.1 GCA_023140455.1 Desulfobacteraceae bacterium
ACGGTATCATAGATGCAATGCTCCATATTGGCATACATCCCGCCCCTGCAGTACAACAACTATTCAAACTGTGTAACGCCGACATAGCCGATATGAACGACACTGATATTGATAAACTGATTTCGGGCCACCCAGCCTTTTCAAACTTCACCATTCCGTCGGGTACCTATCCGGGTCAGACAACCGATATAAACACACTGGGAACCCAAACTCTTCTGGTGGCATCCCAGGATCTTGATGAAGAAACCATCTACAAGGTATTATCTGCCATATCCAGCAACCAAAAAATGCTTTCCACTGCACATCCTGCATTATCTTTGCAAAAACCGGATATAGCCAAAACAAAGTCCATGGGTATAAAACTACATGCCGGAGCTGTTAAATATTTTTATAGGCATTAAGACAATCAGCACCCAAGGGGCCACCGTATAATACTCAAGCTGGATTCGGCTTTCAGGAATGGAGAAATAAAAAATTAGAGCAATAGTTTTAAATGGCTCCAGACAAAGTGATAATAACATGGACAGCATTACGATGAATATTGCCGACCGATTGACGGAACTGGCCCAAAAGCGACCACATAATAAGGCAATCACTGCCCCAAGGAAAAGAGACAGAAAAGGTAACTATATATACGAATCATTAACTTTTTCAGAGCTTGAGGCGCTCTCTAATAAATATGCTTTTGGACTCAAAAAGATGGGATTTGAAAAAGGTGATCGGACATTAATCTTTGTCAGGCCAAGTCTTGATTTTCCCGCTATTACATTTGCAATATTCAAATTAGGATTGATCCCAATATTCATTGATCCTGGTATGGGAAAAGAAAACCTCTTAAGAGCGATCCAACTGGTAAAACCTGTTGGCATTATAGCAGTTCCTGAAGTCCATATTTTAAGACTATTATATCGAAAAGCATTTCAAACTATTAAATATTTTGTTACTACAGGAAAAATGCGGTGGGGTGCCATGAAAAGCCTTCATCAACTAAAAACTACTTCACTTGATTCAGCAAATCAAAAAATAGCGGAGGTTAATCCCGAAGATACTGCTGCAATCTTATTTACTTCAGGCGGAACCGGAATCCCCAAAGGCGTTGTTTACACCCATGAAATATTTTCTGCTCAAACAGATATCTTAAAAGAGATATACAAGCTTACTGAAAATGATGTTGATATTCCCGGATTCCCTATGTTTTCGCTGTTCACTGTGGCCATGGGAATCAATAGCTGCATCCCTGACATGAACCCCTCAAAACCGGCAAAAGCCGATCCTAAAAAGCTTGTGGCTAATATCAAAGACCATAAGGGCACTTTTGTAGCGGGCTCACCAGCTATATGGGAACGGGTAGCTGATTATTGTCTGCAACAAAAAATCACGCTTCCCACAGTTAAAGCACTCGTTATGTTCGGTGCACCTATTTCTGTTGAGCTGCATGAAAAGTTTAAGGGTATCTTGGTCAACGGTACAACATACACCCCCTATGGAGCAACAGAGTCTCTTCCGGTTTCTAATGTTTCCGGGAAATATGTTTTAGAAAATACCAGTCAGCATACAAACCAAGGCAAAGGGACCTGTCTGGGTAAACCTGTTTCAACAATTAAGGTGAAAATTATTAAAATCACAGATGATCCCATTGTTGATATTAAAAGTGCAATAGAACTATCAACCGGTGAAATGGGCGAAATTATCGTTTCCGGATCAGTTGTAACAAAAGAATATTATAAGATGCCTGAAAAAACAAATGAAGCAAAAATATATGATACAGATACTAACACTTTTTGGCATCGTATGGGCGACATCGGTTATCTGGATGATCAGGGACGACTTTGGTTTGGCGGAAGAATGATCCATCGAGTCGAAACGAATGAGGGTTTTTTAAGTTCCGTACAATGCGAAGCGATATTTAATCCGCATAAACAGGTAAAGAGGACAGCTCTCATTGGATTAGAAAAAGACGGCAAGCGAATACCCGCGATTGTTGTGGAGAGGCATGATAAAAAGCTTCCCACCGGGCATGAAAAAACCATGATGGCCCATGAACTGAAAGAAATGGGAATAAAATATGCGCATACCAGAAGTGTAAATGAATTTTTCTTCCACCGATCATTTCCAGTTGATGTCAGGCACAATATAAAAATCGATCGAACTCAATTACAGAATGAAGCTCAATCAGGGAAATTATAGTAATTGGGGCAGCCCGAAATAAAACCCAACTTAGAACACAATTTTTTCTTACAAGGCTTGATAACAACAAATGATAACAACTTTTCGTACCCTTAAAATCCTGGCTGCACTTCTCTGGTATATCGGGGGCATCATTCTGGTGTCAAAAGGAGGCAGCCTTCTCATTGAAGCAGATACGTTAAAGCCAGAACAAAACTGGACTTGGCTGGCTCTTGTCATTGGACTGCTCATTGGAGGGCTGAAAGCAAAATATCTTTTCAGTAAGAGTTGCAAAAAAAACCTCACAAGAATAGATTTGCTAATCAAACCTAAAGTATGGCAATTTTTCAGGCCAGGGTTCTTTCTCTTTTTAGCGATTATGATTGTGACAGGTGTAGCTTTATCCAGAGCGGCTCACAACAATTACATCTTTCTAATCAGCATAGCAATACTGGATATTAGCATTGCCACCGCTCTTATAGGAAGTAGTTATGTCTTTTGGAAAGAAAAGGCATTTTCGAATCTTTGAGGAATAGATTATGAGAAAAGGCCAGCCCATCACCAGTGAAATCTTTCAAGTCGATGGCGATTCTTTAAGCGCTCCTGAAGATGCTGCGGTATATCTTATTGATTATAAACGATCGTGCCGCGGTGGTCGATTCAGGATGTTCATGGCCCGCTGGATGCTTCCCTGCATTCAGACCGTGTAAAACGATTTATTGCCTGCTATCTGGCATGATACAGATAGATCATCTATAATGAAACAATATATATTCCCCTGTGGGAAGTGTTAAAAAAAATATTATTATAAGGAGTAATCATTTTATGAGTAAAGTAACAGCAGGCACAAAAATTCCATGTCGTGTATGCAGGACGCTTGATGTGGGGGACTTCTCTATGCTGCATCAACTCAATTGGTTCAATATGGCCGTTCACAGTAATTCCGAGTATGCCAAAGGAACATGGTTCAAGGAACGCTCTC
>JAGLLQ010000481.1 GCA_023140455.1 Desulfobacteraceae bacterium
TAGCTAATTGTAATCTAAAAGATGTGGATCATATTGCGTTTTGTGGGTTTGGTGTTATCAATCATAAAACCCGGGATGATGTAATAGGTAGTTATGAAAAGAAATTCAATGCAAAGCCCGATAATATCTATAAAAAAGCAGAGAAACAAATTCGGTTGCTTAGAGATTCTCTTTTCCCGGGACTAAAGAAGAGAAAAAGAAAGAAACATCTTGAGAAAAAACAAAGTCAAAGAATGCTTCCTTTACTACAACAAGGTGTTGATAAGCAAAAAATTCATTTTATTGATCATCATTTATGTCATGCAGCTACAGCTTATTACGGTCAGAATAATATGAAAGATAAAATACTTGTTTTGACATGTGACGGAGCTGGCGACTATCTCTCAGCTTCGGTCCGAATAGGGCAGAATGGCATGCTTGAAAAGCTGGGTGATGTAGCCCAAGAAGACTCAGTCCCTATACTTTATAGTTTTGTAACTTATTTGCTTGGATTTGCACCTTTGGAACATGAATATAAACTCATGGGTTTAGCACCGTACGCTAAGGGTGGCAGGCAAAGCCAAGAAATCTGTGATTATTTTAAATCATTGTTTCGTTTTACAAAAGACAAACCTCTTGGCTGGGTGAGGAACAAAGGCGTACCATCCACTTTTGAGATGGGACCTGTATTAAAAGATGTATTACAATATAAGCGTTTTGATCAGATTGCCGGTGGTCTTCAGGCTTTTATCGAAGAATTTTTTGTTGAATGGATAGAAAGAGTTATTGATGTCACAGGTGTTCATAAGATAGCTCTTGCCGGTGGACTTTTCATGAATGTGAAATTAAATAAAAAGATTATGGAGATGCCAAAGGTAGAATCTTTGTATGTGTTTCCATCTTGTGGTGATGAGAGCATAAGTATAGGAGCAGGATGGGCTGCCCATGTAGAATTCAGTAAAGAAGGAAACAGTATTCCGCCGCTTGGGCCTACCTATTGGAGTGCAGAATATTCCTCCAAAGATGTAGATACTGCAATAGACCAATACAATTTTACCAAAAAAATCAAGATAGAACCCATTGATGACATAGAAAAACGCTGTGCCCAATTGCTGGCCAAAGGACAGATTGTTGCAAGATGTAAAGGCAAAATGGAATTTGGAGCAAGAGCATTGGGGAATAGGTCTATCCTGGCTGACCCCGGGAGCTGGCAAACAATTCATATTATTAATGCAATGATAAAACAGCGTGATTTTTGGATGCCGTTTGCTCCTTCAATGCTTGCTGAATATGCTGATGATTATATTATCAATCCTAAAGGTATAAAGGCACCTCATATGATATTGTCTTTTGATTCAAAAAAGGAAATATTACCTGAAATCATTGCAGCAGTACACCCATACGATGGATCATGCCGACCCCAGGTGGTTGAAAAAGAAACCAACCCTGATTATCATCGTTTAATAGACAATTATCGTGAACTTACAGGTAAGGCAGTGGTGCTCAATACCTCCTTTAACCTTCATGGTTTTCCCGTGCTATACTCGCCTAAAGATGCGCTGGATGTATTTGACAAATCAGGTCTTAAATATCTGGCTTTGGAAAATGTGCTTGTGCAGGAGATTGAGTAGTGATGTGATCAAGTAAAATGGATGTATATCTAAAATGTTTGATTTGACTTGTAATTGCTTTACTTGAGTCCTGACTTTTAAATTTTTTACTCAAAAGGTTATAATCCAAGGAATTTGTTCGTCTCGCAAAGGTCTTAGTCTGAGCAACATCTTTAACTTGAACACCTTTCGAATGGCATATTGGATATTCCTTCTTTTAAGTTGGAATGGTTTTGTTCAGTTCAATTTCGCCTTGATATTTTGGTAAACAAGGATATGAAAAATATCAATAAAAAATATTATAAGAACCCTTTATTATCAATACACTTTTGGCAAACAAAGCCTTTTATTCGTTTTTTTGAGGTAATTATTTCTCTTGCGTTTATATAATATTGGCTGTTCCAAATCGAATCCAGAGGTTCATCCCAATTTGCCGGAAATAAATCAGATGGATTTGTAATTACACAACAAGGAGCAACGTTGCCATCCCACTGGAGTATAATTCGGTCCCAGGGAAAGTTACATATATATTTTTTATTTATATCCTTGTATCTGAAATACTCCTTTTTATCAGGAAACCAATCAGAATCCTTTTTAATTGAATTTCCAATACTATCTGAATCAAAAGAGTTTAAACCAACTATCAGCCTATGAATACGAAATTCAAGTTTCATACTTTTAGCCAAAAATTTTGCTTTTTCAATCTCCTCTTGGTTATGTTTCATTGGAATGAACTGCCAGCGTATTCTGGTTTTTAATTTTTCTTTATGTTTTATTTCACTCATAAATCTTAAGCTTTCTAATACTGATTCCAAATTACCACCAACTCTATATTTTTCATAAGATTCCTGGGTTGTCCCATCAACTGAAACACTTATTAGATCAACAGGTGATCTAATCAATTCACTTACTCGTTTTTTTGAGAATCCTGATAAATTTGAACTCACAACGATTTTTGGTGAATATGATTCTTTTGCGTATTTAATAAAATTAGCTAAGTCTTTATTTAATAAAGGTTCACCCCAATTATATAGGTGCAATTCTTTTAAATAGGGGGCAAGCTTATCATATATTTTTTTAAATAAGCTAAATTTCATTATACCTTTTGAATATTGGTTTGTTCCATTGCCTGTAGGACATAATGGGCATTTTAAATTGCACGCGTTACTTGGATCAATAAATGCTATACTTGGAAAAGACTTTAAAACAGTTCGTTTTTGTTTGTATTCTTTTTTATTTAATTTATAATTTAAATATCTGCTGATATAATATTTGAAATTCATATTTTAGCACCTTTATTGTGATTGTGAATAATTATTTGGGATTATAGATATTAAGCTCCTTTTTGTCAACAAAACTGTTGCGAACGGGTGCAATTAAAACTGTTGGCAAA